>NZ_JBEZKI010000025.1:0-186538 GCF_040651615.1 Streptomyces sp. NPDC048417
CTGGCCTCGGGACTGGACGACGCGGCGACCGCTGCCGAGCGTGCGCTGCGGGGCGTGGAGTGGGAGGGCAAGACCGCCAAGGCGTTCGACAAGCGTTCCAAGGCGGCCCGCAAGCAGGCCACGGAGATGGCGCACGCGCTGCGCGAGGGTGCCAAGGCGCTGGACGACTTCGCGGACAAGGCGCACGAGTTGCTGTCCGAGATCGGCGTGATGCTCGCGGAGATCGTCGAGTTCGAGATCGCGGGCCTCGCGTTGTCGGTGCTGACCGCGGGAGCCTCGGAGGTGGCGTCCACGCTGATGGCCGGGGAGCGGGCGCTGAAGGTGCTGGCGCTGGTCGGGCGGATCGAGGAGGAGGGCACCGCCCTCGGGACCGCCGTGCGCGGGATCATGGAGGTCATCCGGGGGGTGGAGCGGGCGCTGAAGGCGCTGAAGGAGATCCGCGGGGTCGCCGAGGTGGCCAGGCTGGCCAAGGAGGGCGCGACGTTCTCCGCGTTCAGCACGCTGCTGGAGGATCCGGGGGCGTTCAAGGACCCGGAGAAGCTGGCCGGCATCCTCGCTGAGGGCGCGGTGATGGGCGTCGGGTTCGGGGTGCTGGGCAAGGCGCTGGGCAAGGGGTTGAAGGCGCTGGGGCCGGCGGCGCTGGCCAGGCTCAGCAAGTCGATGGGGCTGGACTGCGCGGCCTTCGAGCGGCTGAAGCTGAACCCGGGATTCAACAAGCTGCCCGCCTCGATCCGCAACCTGATCAAGACGTTTGTGCGGGACCCGATCGACGTGGCGACCGGCGACATGGCCCTGTCCCGCACCGACGTGTCCCTGCCGGGTGTGCTGTCTCTGGTCCTGGAACGCACGCACGTCTCGTCGTACCGGTGGGGCGGTTGGTTCGGGCCCAGTTGGGCGTCCACGCTCGACCAGCGCGTCCAGGCGGACGAGGAGGGCTTCGTGTACGCGGCGGCGGACGGCGCCCGCCTGTGCTTCCCCGTCCCCGACCCGGAGACCAACACCCCCGTCCGCCCACAGACGCCCGGCTCGCGCCTGACCCTGTCCTGGGACACCGAGACCGACGGCGCGGTCCGTGTCACCGACCCGGACACCGGCCTGGTCCACGTCTTCCACTCCCCGGTCGCCGCGGCCGGCGAGACCGCCGTCGACCTGCCCCTCCAGCACATCCTCGACCGCAACGGCAACCGCATCACCGTCGAGTACAAGGAAGGCGACATCCCCGGCGCCGTCGTGCACTCCGGCGGCTACCGCATCGCCCTCGACCACGACCCGGCCCGCTCCCGCATCACCGGCCTGCGCCTGCTCGACCCCGGTCGGCCGGACCGGACCGGCACCACCCTGCTCACCTTCACCTACGACGAGCACGGCCACCTGGCCGGGGAGACCAACTCCTCCGGCCTGCCCATGCGGTACGCCTACGACGCGGACGGCCGCATCACCTCCTGGACCGACCGCAACGACACCACGTACTGGTACCGGTACGACGACCAGGGCCGCGTGATCGCCACCGGAGGCACGGGCAACGCCCTCGCCTCCACCCTCGCCTACGACGACGCCAGCCGCACCACCCGTGTGACCGACTCCCTCGGCCACACCCGAGTCTACGAACACAACGAGAACCTGCGTCTCGTCCGCGAGACCGACCCACTCGGCAGCAGCATCGCGCAGGAATGGGACGAGGACCTCCAACTCACCTCGGTCAGCGATCCGTTGGGTGCGCTGCGCCGGTACGGCTACGACGAGCACGGCCGTGTGACGTCCGTGGTGCGCCCGGACGGTCGGGACTTGCGTTCCGAGTACGACGCACTCGGCCTGCCCACCGTCATCACAGGACCTGATGGCGCGGTCTGGCGTCAGGAGTACAACGAGCACGGCGACCGCGTCGCGGTGACCGACCCGGCCGGTGCCACCACCCGCTTCACCCACGATGCCAGGGGGCGGCTGACCGCAGTCACCGATGCCTTGGGGCACACCACACGCGTGCGGTGCGACGGCGCGGGACTCCCCGTCGAGATCACCGACCCTCTGGGGGCGCTCACCCGATACACGCGTGACTCCTTCGGCCGCCCGGGCGTGATCACCGACCCTCTCGGGCACGTGACCCGCCAGGAGTGGACCGTGGAGGGCAAGCTCGTCCGGCGCACCGGCGCAGACGGATCCAGTGAGACCTGGGCCTACGACGCCGAGGGCAACTGCACCGCGCACGAAGACGCCGCCGGAGCGGTCGCCCGGTTTGAATACACCCACTTCGACCTGCTGGCCGCCCGCACGGCGCCGGACGGCGTGCGTCACACCTATGCGTACGACACCGAGCTTCGTCTTGCACGGGTCACCAACCCCCGGGGGCTGACCTGGAGTTACGTGTATGACCCCACAGGTCGGCTCGTGGCCGAGACGGACTTCGACGGCCGTACCGTCACCTACGAACACGACGACGCGGGGCGTCTCACCGCCAGCACCGATGCCCTGGGCCACACCAGCAGGTTCGAGCGGGACGTGCTCGGACAGGTCACGCGAAAGACCGCCCCCGACCAGGTCACGGAGTTCACGTACACCTCGACGGGCCGTCTCGCCGGCGCCGTCACGGCTGAAGCGACCCTGCTGCGGACGTACGACGTCGCAGGCCAGGTGCTGTCCGAAACCGTCAACGGTCGCACCATCGCCTACGAATACGACCTGATGGGCCGCCGCACGAGGCGTACGACGCCCACCGGGGTCGTCAGCACCTGGAACCACGACGCTGCGGGAAACTGCGTCCAGGCGACCAGCGGCGGGCACACGATCAGCTTCACGCACGACGCGGCAGGCCAGGAACTGGGGCGTACGGTCGGTACCACCACGCTGACCCGCTCCGTCGACGCACGCGGCCGCCTCACCGCTCAGTCCGTGCTCGACGCCGCCGGCGACGCGGTCCTGGCGAGGGGCTACGCCTACCGGGCTGACGGCCACCTCGTCCGCGTCGATGACCGACTGAACGGCACGCGCCACTTCGATCTCGACGCCGTCGGCCGTGTCACGCAGGTCCGCGCCCTGGAGTGGACGGAACGCTACACATACGACGCGGCCGGCAACCAGACCAGCGCCGCCTGGCCGGACACGCACGCAGGCCACGACGCCACGGGCCCGCGTAGTTACGTCGGTACGCGGATCACCCGTGCCGGGAGCGTTCGTTACGAGCACGACGCTGCAGGCCGCATCGTGTTGCGACGGAAGACCCGTATGTCCCGCAGACCCGACACCTGGCGCTACACCTGGAACACCGAAGACCGCCTCACCTCGGTCACCACGCCGGACGGCATCCAGTGGCAGTACCTGTACGACCCGCTCGGGCGACGCATCGCGAAGATGCGGCTGGCCACGGACGGCGTCACGGTCGTCGAGCGGACGACGTTCGCCTGGGACGGTGCCATCCTCTGCGAACAGACCACCTCCGCCGTCGAGTTGCCCCGCCCGGTCACCCTCACCTGGGACCACAAGGGGCTGCACCCGGTCGCGCAGATCGAACGCGTAGGCGCGGCCGAGGCGACGCAGGACGAGATCGACGACCGCTTCTTCGCCATCGTCACCGACCTTGTCGGCACCCCCACCGAGCTGATCGACGAAGCAGGCCGCGTCGCCTGGCGTACCCGAGCCACCCTGTGGGGCACGACGACCTGGACGTCCGGCAGCACGACGTACACACCCTTGCGATTTCCGGGCCAGTACTTCGACCCGGAGACGGAACTCCACTACAACTACCACCGGCACTACGACCCGGAGACGGCCCGCTACCTCACCGCCGACCCCCTCGGCCTCGCACCGGCTCCCAATCCGTCCGCCTACGTCGACAACCCGCACGCGTGGACCGACCCACTGGGACTCGCCCCGCGCTGCGAAGACCTGATTCCCGGATTCCGCAAACAGACGGACCATCCGCTCAGCCGACGGATCCACATCGGCGAGGACGGCAAGGTCACGATCACTGGCAAGGGAGCGCTGTACGTCAACCTCAGTGGGGACATAGGACACACGGTACGGTTCCGTGGTGAGAGCGGGCAGATCGTAGAATTCCAGATCTCGTCGGAGTTCCGGGAGCAGATCAGAAGGACGGCGATCCCCCAGAAACAGCCGGACGGGCTGGGGTTCACCAAGGACGAGTGGAAACAACTCAAGAGGATCTGCCCTGAGATCTCGGACCCCACGATGGGTGACGACCTCTATGGAATTCCCAGTGGCATGCTCGATGAGTTCAGGCGTGAAGTGGCGAAGTATCCGGGCAGAATAGTCCAGGAAAGCTGATGGAGATATCCCCGAAATGATTCACGAAATCGAGGACATCGAGCAGGAGAGAGCCAGGCTGTCGGACCGGCCGGCTCCGGAGGACGCGCCTCCTGTCCTGTGTGCCTTCGAGGTGCGCACCAGCGGTACGGTTCCGGAGTTCCACGAGAGGCTGTGCTCCGTCCTGGACCCCGCTCTCCGGCTGGCGCTGTCGCAGTCGTTCGACGGCGAGGACCTTCCCGCCGACGCGATTCCCGACTGGTTCGCCGCTGCCGGTGAGGGGGGCGCGGTGCCCGATTTCACGAGAAGAGGTATGGATCGTTATGCCTCCGCGATCGGAGGGGGGCGGTGGGAGCTTCAGGAATGGCTTTACCAGTTCGACCCCGAATCCGAATTCCGGGGGTGGGCCTGGTGGGATCTGACGTCCTCGGGCGATCGTGAAGCCGTCATCTGGGTTGACACATGGGGCGAGTCCTTCTTCGCTTGCGATGAGCTGCGCTGGCTGGCATACGTCTCCGGCGGTGAGGAGGTGAGCGGTCCGAGGCTTGTCGGGGCCGATGGCTGGGTCGCCGCAGTCACACCCTGAACTCGGCGTCGGATCCTCGTATGCATGCGCGTGGCCACCCGTCAGTAAGGTGGCTGCCAGACGAAGGTCACCGACGATGCGTCCGCACGGGGATATCGGAGAGACAGTGGACAACCCTTTCGCCCCGCCGCCTCCTTCCGGCAACGGGCCTTCACCTGCCTGGTCCGAGCTGGACGAGTATCTGTGGCACTCGTGCGACATCGTCGCCGACCTGATCGAGAGGCGGATCGATCGGCGTCCGCTGGTCGCCACCGTCGCCCGGCTCGAACCCGGTGACCGCGCACTGGCCGTCGGCCCTGCGCAGCGTCTGACCTGGAGGGCTGCCGGCGACGGCCGCTACGCGCACCAGAACGTCGTCGCCTTCGGCAGCCCCGCGTTCGTGATCGGCAGCATGGTCGGCTCGGCGATCGGCAACTCCGCCCGGCGCCGTGCGGCGGCCGACGACGCCCAACTCCGCTGGACGGCCGACGGATCCGGCGAAATCACCGTCACCACACGCAAGGTCTACTTCGGTCACCCGCACTGTCCGCTCGACCTCGCCTGGGGCGGCCTCGACACCATCGACCTCGTCGCACCGGACGTCTTCCAGACCAGCTTCCAGAACATCAACAACGGCCGGTATACGACGGTCCAGCTCCGCACCCCGTGGGCGTCCCTGCTGTTCGTCCTGGCCGCGATCACGGCGTTCCCCGCTCACCCACGGTTGCTGGGGCGAGGCTGGCTTCTGCCGGACTTCGAGAGCCGGTGCACACAGATCGGCCGGCCATGCCGCCCGGCAGCCCGCCTCCTGCTGGAGAGAACCGTTTGATCCGCGCGTACGTCGACAGCGTCGAAGCCTTCCGGCACAGACCGCTGTCTGAGATCTCCGAGGAGGCTGCGGTCTCGTGGCCCTGGACGATCACCTCGTGAATGCGCAGGTACTGCGGTCCCTCTACGGGGAGGGGCTCCCTGATGCGCTGGCCGGTGTACGGATCCGCTCCGTCAACCTCAACTGGCGTGGGCCGACTGTGCGGTTGCGGATCGATCTGCCGGGATTCCCGCGGACGCCGCCCGCGGAATGGGGCGATGCCGACACCGTGCAGTGTCAGTTGGAGTTTCTCGCCGTGGAGCCGATCGCGGTGGCGGAGTGGGAGCCGCCGGTCGTCGGGGACGTGCGGATGGTGCGGGCCGGGGACGCCGGTGCGCGGCGGATGCGGGTCGAGGTGGTGGGGAGAGGGGTGGATCTGCGGTTCGAGTGCTACGAGAGGGCGACCGTGCGGCATGTGAGTGCGTTCCGATGCGGGGGTGACGGGGGTGACGGCGGGCCTCATCGGTTCGTCAGCAAGGTCGACTCACGGCTGTACACCTTCCTTCCCGCCACCGATGAGAAGACCTTCTATGAGCACTGATTGGAGAGAGGTCCTCGATGCCTACGACTGGTCCCTGTCCTACGTCCATCTCGACGAGCGTGAGGACTCGGTGACCCTCGGGTTCGGGCGGAGGGCGGGCAGCGAGGGGCTCGAATTCCATGTGGTGTTCACGGGAGTCGAGGGCCTGCGGGTCACCGGGTGGGGGGCCACAGAGGCCCAGCGGGTGCGTGTGTCCGGGGTGGAGGAGGGCGGGTACGACGTGCTGCTCGGGCGGGAGGAGTCCGGGATCCGGTTCCGGGCCGCCGGTGCCCGTCTCGGTGGCCGCCGTTCCGGTCCGGTGGGGTCTGACCAGGCGGCCGTCGACGAGGACGCCCCCGCCCCGGGCCGGTCGTACCGCTTCCTCTAGCGCTCCCGCTCCCGCTCCCGCAGCCCCAGCACCGCCACCGCCGCCAGCAGCGCCAGTCCCGCCGACACCGCGAGGGCGGTGTTCGCGCCGTGGCCCGGGCCGCCGCTCGACGAGGTCACGATGGCGATCGTCAGGGCGACGCCCGCGCAGGAGCCGATGTAGCGGAAGGTCTGCTGGGCGCCGGAGCCCATGGCGGCACGGGCCGCCGGGACCGATTCGACCGAGAGCAGGGGCAGGGCGGCGTTCAGGAGGCCGCTGCCGATGCCGCCCAGGGCCAGGCCCGGCAGCAGGCGTTGCCAGGAGCCCGAGTCGATGGCGCCGAGCATGGTCAGGACGCCGGCCGCGTGGAGGGTGAAGCCGACCGCCAGCTGCCGGCGGGGCGGGACGCGGCCGGCCAGGCGCTTGGCCTGGAGCGCCACCGTGAAGGACAGGCCGGACCAGAGCAGGAACAGCCACGCCGTGTCCAGCGGGGTCAGGCCGAGCACCTGCTGGAACAGGACCGGCAGGAAGCTGAAGAGACCGATCACCGCGAAGCCCGTGAACAGGCCGCCGGCGGAGGAGGCCAGGAAGCTCGGGCGGCGCAGCAGGCTCAGGTCGATCATGGGGGTCGTGGTGCGGCGCTCCACCAGGACGAAGACGGCTATGAGGACCACCGCGGCCAGGAACAGCAGGCCCACCTCTGACCGTAGCCAGCCGTCGCGGCCCAGGGTGAGCGCGGCCACCAGGGAGACCAGCGCCAGGCCGAAGGTGAGGGCGCCCAGGATGTCGGGGCGGCCGCCCCTCGGGGAGCGGGATTCGGTGAGCGCCCGTGGTGACAGGGCCGCCACCAGCAGCGTCGCCGCGGCCAGGACGGCGTAGGCCACCCGCCAGTTGGGCAGCACGGTCGCCAGGAGCGGGCCCGTCGCGATACCGCCGCTGACAAAGGCACCCCACACGCCCGTCGCGTGCAGCCGGCCGCGTGGGCTCGGGAAGGCGTGCACCAGCAGGCCGAGGCTGCTCGCCAGGATCGCCGCACTGGCCGCGCCCTGGGCGACACGGGCCAGCGTGAACAGCCAGGTGGAGTCGGTCAACGCGCCGAGGGCGGTGGTGATGCCCAGCGTCAGCGTGCCGAGCAGGAAGATCCGGCGGCGGCCGAAGTCGTCGGCGAGGCTGCCGGCCACCAGGAGGAGGGCGGCCAGGCCGAGTGGGGTGCCGTTGATCAGCCAGGCCTGGGCGGAGACCGGGGTGTGCAGGTCGGCCGCGGTGTCGCGGAGGGTGACTACGGGCGCGGTGTACGTCATCAGGCTCACGGCGGTGGCCGCGCTGGTCAGGGCCAGGGTGGCGCGGGCGCGGGGCGTCGTGTCGGGGTGGGGTGCCGCGGGCTTGTGTCGGCCACTCGGCGCTTCGACCTCAGTGAGGGTTCGTTCATTGAACTCAGCCATGGCAGTACCGTAGCATCGTCGGTTCGTTCATTGAACCCAAGACTGGGAACTGACTAAGGTGGTCCCCATGGCACTGGGCAAGGACTATGTGACGCAGGAGTGCTCGATCGCCCGCGCGCTGGAGGTCGTCGGCGAGCGCTGGACGCTGCTCGTCGTCCGCGACGCGCTCTACGGCGTCCGGCGCTACAACGACTTCCTCGTCCACCTCGGCATCCCGCGCGCCGTCCTGTCGGCCCGCCTCAGGACGCTCACCGAGGAGGGGATCCTGGAGAAGCGCCGGTACCAGGAGTCGCCGCCCCGGGACGAGTACGTCATCACCGAGCGAGGGATCGCGCTCTTCCCCGCGCTGCGCGCCCTCGCCCTCTGGGGGCGCGAGCACCTCATGGACTGCCGGCTGCGCTACTTCCGGCACGCGGACTGCGGCACCGAACTCGGTCCGTACGGCGAATGTCCCGCCTGCGGAACCGTCGTGCCCGTCGCCGACGTTCTCATTGCGCCGGGACCGGGACTCGACCCCGACCCGGCCGATCCGGTCAGCCGGGCGCTCCTGAAGCCCAAGAGGCTCCTGGAGCCGCTGGAAACCGATCATGTATAAACGGCGGTGACAACAGGGGCAGTGACAACAGCGAGGGGGGAGCGAGCATGCGCGTGAACAGCCGCTGGGTGCTGCTGCCCCGTCCGGCCGCCGTCCTGCTGCTCCTCCTGCTCGATCTCCTGCTGCTCGACTCCGGCAGCCTCTTCACCACCGTCGCGCTCGCCGCGACCGCCGCCGTCGGCTCGGCCCTCGCCGTCGCCGCCTTCCGCGCGGCCCGCTCCGCACCCGCCGTGCCGCCCACCCGGGTCCGCACCGCGATCCGCGACCGGGCCCGGCGTACCGCCTTCCTGCCGCAACGCGACCCGGACGCCAAGGGCCGCAGCCGCCCCCGAGCCCCCGGACACGCCCTCCCGGCGACCACCGCGTAAGGCACCCGAGAGCCTGTTCCGGGTGACCCCGCGCGGGTCGTCATGCCGTCCCACCTCTTCACCCACGGCACGACGAGACCCCCGGAGGGCTCCCACCCATGTCCGTTTTCGCTGCCCTGGTCGAGCAACTCGCCGACCTGCTCCAGCCGTTCTTCCACGCCTCCGCGGCCGCCGCCGCGATCGTCCTGTTCACCGCCCTCGTACGACTGCTCGTGCATCCCCTGTCCCGTGCCGCCGCCCGCGGCCAGCGTGCCCGGGCCGCGCTCCAGCCGAGCATCGCCGAGCTGAGGAAGAAGCACGGCAAGGACCAGGAGGCGCTGCAGAAGGCCGTGCTGGAGCTGCACGCGCAGGAGAAGGTGTCACCGCTGTCCGGCTGTCTGCCCGGGCTGCTGCAACTGCCCGCGTTCTTCCTCCTGTACCACCTCTTCTCCAACTCCACGATCGGCGGCCGTGACAACAACCTGCTGAACCACTCGTTGCTGGGCGCCCCCCTCGGCGGGCGGGGTGTCGACGTCCTCGGCAACGGGGTCGGGGGCGCCGGGCCGGTCTATCTGGGGCTGTTCGTCCTCGTCGCCGCGGTCGCCACCTTCACCTTCCTGCGCACCAGGCGGACGACGGCGGCTGCGGTCCTGAGCGGCACGGAAGGCGAGCAGGTGCCGGGGCTCGGCGCGGTCACCAAGGTCACGCCCTACCTGTCGTACTTCACCCTGTTCACCGTGGCCGTGGTGCCGCTGGCCGCCGCGCTGTACGTGGTGACCAGCACGACGTGGAGCGCCGTCGAGCGTGCCGTGCTGTATCGATGAGGGCGGGAGTACGGTCCAGTACGTGAACAGGGTATTGCCCGCTGCAAGGTCTTCTCGGAGGATCGACCAGTCCTCCGATGGCTGCACCCATCGGCGGGGCGCCCGCTATCAAGGGAGATGGTGACGACCATGAAGCTGCTGCGAGTCGGAACGGCGGGGGCGGAGCGGCCCGCGCTGCTCGACGCCGAGGGGGTCCTGCGGGACCTGTCCGGGATCGTCGACGACATCGACGGAGCCCTGCTCGCCGACGAGGGCGCGCTCGGCCGGGTCCGCGCCGCCGCCGAGGCCGGGGAACTGCCCGCGCTCGACGCGACCGGGCTGCGGATCGGGCCGCCGCTGGGGCGGATCGGCAAGATCGTGTGCATCGGGCTCAACTACCACGACCACGCCCGCGAGACGGGCGCCGAGCCGCCGGCCGAGCCGGTCATCTTCTTCAAGGCCGCGGACACGGTCGTGGGGCCGAACGACACGGTGCTGGTCCCCCGCGGGTCCGTGAAGACCGACTGGGAGGTGGAGTTGGCGGTCGTCATCGGACGTACTGCGCGTTATCTGGCCGACGACGAGGATCCGCTGGCGTACGTCGCCGGGTACGCCGTCGCGCACGACGTGTCCGAGCGGGAGTTCCAGATCGAGCGGGGCGGGACCTGGGACAAGGGGAAGAACTGCGAGACGTTCAACCCGCTCGGCCCGTGGCTGGTCACGGCCGACGAGGTCGGGGATCCGCAGCAGCTGTCGCTGAAGCTCTGGGTCAACGGCGAGCTGAAGCAGGACGGGACCACCGGCGAGCAGATCTTCTCGGTCGCGGAAGTCGTGCGGTACGTCAGCCAGTTCATGGTCCTTTACCCCGGGGACGTCATCAACACGGGGACTCCGGCGGGGGTCGCGCTGGGGGCGCCCGAGCCGAAGCCGTTCCTGCGGGGCGGAGACGTGGTGGAGCTGGAGATCGCGGGGCTCGGTCGTCAGCGGCAGGAGTTCAAGGACGCGTAGGCGCTCCGCTGGGAGGCCGGGGAACTGCGGCGGTCGGTCGGCCGGCGGCCGGATCGGGCTGGTCGCGCAGTTCCCCGCGCCCCTAAAGGGGCGCACAGCTGACGGGGCTTACAGCTCCAGGAACTTCTCCAGGGCCTCCACCACGAAACGGTGGTCCTGGAGCTGGGGCAGGCCGGAGACCGTCACCGTCCCGATCACTCCCACGTTCTCCACGGTGATCGGGAAGGAGCCGCCGTGGGCCGCGAACTCGTCCGGGTCCAGGCGGGAGGACTCCTCGAACGTCGTGCCCTTCGCCCGGAAGCGGGCTCCCACCAGGTAGGACGCGGAGCCGTACCGCTCCACCACCCGGCGCTTGCGGGTGATCCACGCGTCGTTGTCGGGGGTGGAGCCGGGCAGGGCCGCGTGGAAGAGCTGCTGGCCGGCGCGGTGGATGTCGACGGCCACCGGGGCCTGCCGCTCCCGTGCCATCTCCACCAGCAGGGAACCGAGGGCCCACGCGTCGTCGTAGGTGAACTGCCGGAAGACCAGGAGGCGTTCCTGCTTCTCCAGCTCCTCCACCGACGGGGTGAGCTCGGGGGTGGACCGGGGAGTGATCTGCGGGTGGTGCATCAGAGGGTCACCGTCACCTTGTCTCGCGCCGAGCGGCGGGCTGCTTCCAGTACGTCCAGGGCGGCGGCCGCCTCCAGCGCGGTCACCGGGTTGGGGCCTTCGCCCCGCAGGGCCTCGGCCACGGCCGCGTAGTACGCGGGGTAGTCGCCGGGGAGAGTGGGAACGGCACGGCCGCCGCCGGTCACCGGGGACTCCCCGGCGCCGATCCTGCCGTACAGGGAGTCGGGCTCGACGCCCCATCCGGGGCCCGGCCGCTCGCCCTCGCGCAGCGCCGCCTCCTGCGGGTCCAGGCCGTACTTGACGTAACCCGCCTTCGAGCCCAGCACCCGGAATCGCGGGCCGAGCTGGGCCGCCGTCGCCGAGGCGTAGAGGTGGGAGCGGACACCGCTCGCGTGGGTGACGGCGATGAAGGTGTCGTCGTCGGTCTCGGCACCGTCCCGGCGGATGACCGACTCGGCGTACACCTCGGTGGCCGGGCCGAAGAGGACCAGGGCCTGGTCGACGACATGGCTGCCGAGGTCGTACAGGAGACCTCCGATCTCTGCCGGGTCGCCGGACTCGCGCCAGCCGCCCTTGGGCTGCGGCCGCCAGCGTTCGAAGCGGGACTCGAAGCGCCAGGGGTCGCCGAGCTCGCCCTGCTCGAGGAGGTCGCGCAGGGTGAGGAAGTCGTTGTCCCAGCGGCGGTTCTGGAACACCGAGAGCAGCAGGCCGCGCTCCTCGGCCAGGGCGGCCAGCTCGCGCGCCTCGGCCGCGGTGCCGGCCACCGGCTTGTCGACCACGACCGGCAGGCCGGCCTTGAGCGCGGTCGTCGCCAGCGGGACATGCGTCTTGTTCGGGGAGGCGATGACGATCAGGTCGAGGTCGCCGGACCGGTCGAACAGCTCGTCGGGGGTGGCGGCCGTCCGGACCTCGGGGAACTCGGCCTTCGCCTGCGCCTGCCGCTCGGGGTTCGAGGTGACCACCGTGTCCAGGGCGAGGCCCTCGGTGGCGGCGATCAGGGGGGCGTGGAAGACGGATCCGGCGAGGCCGTAGCCGATGAGGCCGACGCGGAGGGGAGTGGCAGCTGTCATGCCTCCCACTTTGGCAACGCTGTTGCTAAAGCGCAAGCGGTGGGGAGAATGGGTGGCGTGAACAGGACGAGGAGCGGACGACCGGGTGCAGCCGGAGCGAACCTGCCGGCCATGCGCAGCCACAACGCCGCGCTGGTGCTGGATCTGCTGCGTACGGCGGGGGAGGACGGCATCAGCCGGCTCGAACTGGCCGAGCGGACCGGGCTCACCCCGCAGGCGGTCAGCAAGATCACCGCCCGGCTGCGCGAGGGGGGCCTCGCGGCGGAGGCCGGACGGCGCGCGTCCACGGGGGGCAAGCCGGCCACCGTACTGCGGCTGGTGCCGGAGGCCGGGCACGCGGTCGGGTTGCAGCTCGACCGGGACGAGCTGCGTGCGGTGCTGGTCGACCTCGACGGCAGGGTCGTCGGCGAACGGCAGGGGGAGCTGGACCTGGGGGCCGGGGCGGCGGCCGTGCTGGGGGCCGCCGCGGAGCTGGTCGGCGAGCTGCGCGAGGAGGTGCCCGAGGAGGTCCTCGGGGTCGGGGTCGCGGCGCCCGGACCGCTCGACCACATCCACGGGGTGCTGCACCGGGTCACCGGGTTCCCCGAGTGGGACGGCTTCCCGCTGCGGGACGCGCTCGCCGAGCGGCTCGGGGTGCCGGTCGTCGTCGACAAGGACAGCAACGCGGCCGCCCTCGGACTCGCCGTCGGCGGCGAGGGCGGCTCCTTCGCCTACCTGCACCTCGGCACGGGGCTCGGCGCCGGACTGGTGATCGGCGACAGCGTGCACCGGGGGGCGCGGACCGGGGCGGGGGAGTTCGGGCACCAGGTCATCCAGCTGGACGGACCCCTGTGTCACTGCGGCAACCGGGGCTGCATCGAGGCGCTGTGCCTGGCGGCGGTGGGGCGCGCGGACCCGGACGAGGCGGCGCGGGTACTGGGCGCCGGGGCCGCGAACCTGGCCGCGCTGCTCGACATCGACCTCGTGCTGCTCGGCGGCCGTACGATCGCGGCCGCCCCGGGGACCTTCGTCCGCGGCGTCGCCGCCGTCCTGGACGCCCGCGCCCGCCGGGAGGGCAGCCTCGGTACGACCGTCCCCGTCCGGCTCGCCCCCGGCAGCGACCGGCGGGTCGCGGAGGGCGCGGCCCAGCTGCTGCTCGCCCCGCTGTTCGGCCGCGCGGACGGCTGATGGCGGACGGCTTACGGCCTGAGGGCTTACGGCTGACGGCTGACGGCAGGGGCGCAGGGGGCTGATCGAGCGGAGTTGGTGTGCCCTTGCGGAGTGGCACCGGTCCGGTCCCGGCGGTGCCCGGCATGATCACATGATCATGCGACTGAGCACGTCCCTGTCCCTCTGCGTGGCCGCAGCCGCCGTTCTCGCCCCCGTGCCGTCGGCGACCGCCGCGCCCCTGTCGTCGTCGGAGACCACCGCCGTCGCCGACACGTCCTGCGCGGGCGCCGACGAGCAGGGCTTCCCCCTCGCCACCCGCATCCACGACGGCCCCTCGTCCTACGAGGCCGGCGGCGGTTACGGCACCTGGTACCTGGACCTCACCAACACCACCGACCGCACCTGCACCGACGTCCACCCGGTCGTCGTCCTCGTCGACGACAAACGGGCCCTCAAGCCCTCCCAGACCGAGTTGGAGTTCTACGACGGCCCGCACACCCGCCCGGTGCCGCTGACCGAGACCGACGAGTCCGAGCTGGTCGGCGTGTTCGACGGGAACGACTTCCCGGGGTTCACCGTGGCGCCCGGGGCGACCGTCTCGGTCAAGGTCAGACTCGCCGTCACCTCCGACGCCGGGCCGAACGCGGTCACGGCCAACGCGGCCGTCGTACAGCGGCGGGGGTCGGACGGCGACTGGGTGGGTGAGTCGAACGACTACCGCTTCGGCATCGGCGGCGAACCGCCGCCCGCGAGCCTTGCCCCCGCGGTCCCCTCCATCGGCGCGGAGGTCGGCCCGGGAACCTCCCCGGGAACCTCCGCGGGGACCGGCCCGCACGCCACCCCCGGCAGCAGCCCCGACGCCAGCCCGGGGGCGACCCCCGAGGCCACCCCTGGGGGCACCCCCACCGCCTCCCCGGGCAGCGCCCTGCCCTTCGCCGAGGCGGCCGAGGAGGCCGGAGAACGCGCCCGCGAACTGGCCGGCACCGGCCTCGGCCTGGCCCACGGGCTGCTCGCGGCCACCGTCGCCCTGCTCGCCGTAGGGGGCAGCCTGTTCCTGCTGGCCCGCAGACGGCGGTGAAGCGGTGTCCGAGGCTGACCGGCGCGCACGACGCGGACGCGCTGCGGGCGGCCGGGGCGACCCATGTGCTGGACTCGGTCGCGCAGTTGCCGGGAGTGCTCGCATGACCAGCGGTATCCGCTTCGACTCCGTCACGGTCGCCTGCTTCGGGAACGTCGTCCCGAGAACGGCAGGAAGCTCCTCGACTTCATGCTCGCGGGCAAGCGGCAGCAGGAGGTCGGCTCGGTCGGCGGCGGCTTTCAGCGCCCGTACCGACGTGCAGGCCCTCGACGCCAACGCCGTCCTCACGTCGTACGTCGACGCCTGGAAGTCCGCCAGCGGCAGCTGAGCCTTGCGGCCCGCGGCGACCGACGGGGTCGCGTTCACGCGGTCCTGACTAGGCTGGGGGCGTCGGTACGCCGTGGTTCCGGCGCCCTCGCTCACGCATGTCCGCATGTACGCCATCCGCACGCCAGGAGACGCACCACATGGCAGACCGCAAGCCCATCGAGTCATGGCTCACCGACATGGACGGGGTTCTCATCCACGAGGGCGTCCCGATCCCCGGGGCGGACGCCTTCCTGAAGAAGCTGCGGGACTCCGAGAAGCCCTTCCTGGTCCTCACCAACAACTCCATCTACACCGCCCGTGACCTGCACGCACGGCTGCGCCGGATGGGCCTGGACGTGCCGGTGGAGAACATCTGGACCTCGGCCCTGGCCACCGCCCAGTTCCTGGACGACCAGCGGCCCGGCGGCAGCGCCTACGTCATCGGCGAGGCCGGCCTGACCACCGCGCTGCACGACATCGGGTACATCCTCACCGACCACGAACCCGACTTCGTGATCCTCGGCGAGACCCGCACCTACTCCTTCGAGGCGCTCACCAAGGCCGTGCGCCTGATCAACGACGGCGCCCGGTTCATCGCCACCAACCCCGACAACGTCGGCCCGTCCGCCGAGGGCGACCTGCCCGCGACCGGCTCGGTCGCCGCGCTGATCACCGCCGCGACCGGCAAGGAGCCGTACTTCGTCGGCAAGCCCAACCCGCTGATGATGCGGGCCGGGCTGAACGCGATCGGCGCCCACTCGGAGACCTCCGCGATGATCGGCGACCGCATGGACACCGACGTCCTCGCGGGCCTGGAGGCCGGGATGCGCACCTTCCTGGTGCTGTCCGGCGTCACCCAGCCGGACGACGTGGACCGCTACCCGTTCCGCCCCTCCGAGGTCGTGGACTCGATCGCGGACCTCGTCGACCGGATCTGAACCGCCGTTCGAGCCGCGTCTGACCGGCCGGGCACCAAACCCGATCTCACTCGTACGGAGCAACAAGGCGCCCCCCGGGGATGCGGGGGCGCCCGGTGCGGGGGAGCCTCCAGATATCTGGAGGTTCACGATGGGCTCACTTCGCCTCACTCTCTGTACCGGACTCCTGGCCTGCGCGGCCGGCCTCTCCCCGGCGGCCGCCCACGCGGCGGACGGCCAGGGGGTCACCGTGACCCCGGCCTCCCCGGCCCCGGGATCCGTCGTGGCGCTGCGGGTGAGCGGCTGCTCCGGTACGACCGGCACCGCCTCCTCGGCGGCCTTCGTCTCGGACGCCCGCGTCAGCGGCTACGACGGCACCCTGGCCGGCGAGAGCCAGGTCCGCTCCACGATCGGCGCCGGCACCTACGACGTGAAGGTCACCTGTGCCGGCGCCGTCGTCAACGGCACCGTCACCGTCGTAGGGCAGTCGCCCCTCGCACAGTCCCAGGCCGGGCAGCCGGACGGATCCGGCGTCCTGCCCGCCACGCCGGTCGCGCCCGTGCACGCGGGCGGCGGCGGCACCGCCCCGCTCGCCTCGGTCGAGCCCCGCTCGACCGGTCCCGACACCGCGCAGGCGGTCACCGGTCTCGTCCTCGCCGGGTTCGCCGCGGCCGCCGTCGCGCTGCTGGGCGGCCGGCGGAGCCGCGACTCACGCTGAGGAGACAGCACGACGATGTCCGACGACGACACCGAACCATCCGCCGGCACCGGGCGGCTGCTGACCGGCGTGGCCTGGGCGATCCTGCTGCTCGGGCTGTGGCTGTGGGGCCGCGGGGTGACCGAGGTGCCCGACGGCATATCCGGCCCCACCACGGGTGACGTGGCCGCCGTCGGCCGCCCCGCCGGCGCCGAACTCCCGCCCGCCGCCAAGCCGTTGGGCTCCGCACCGCCCGAGCGCATCGACATCCCCGACCTGGGCGTGCAGGCCCCCGTGGTCGCCCGCGGCCTCGACGGCAAGGGCGGGATCGACCCACCGCCCTTCGACCAGCCCGGCGTGGTCGGCTGGTACGGCTCCGGGGCCGAACCGGGCGCCGCCGGCACCGCGGTCCTGGTCGGGCACGTCGACACCGAGACCCGGCCCGCGGTCTTCTACAAGATCAGCGCCCTGCGCCCCGGCGAGACGATCCGCGTGGTCCGCGCCGACGGCACGGTCGCCGAGTTCACCATCGACGACGTGCGGGTCCTGCCCCGCGACCACTTCGACGCCCAACAGGCCTACGGCACCCGCGAGTCGGGCCGCGCCGAACTCCGGCTGATCACCTGCGGCGGCACCTTCGACCGGACCACCCACAGCTACACGGCGAACGTGGTCGTCTCCGCGTACCTCACCGGAACAGCCGTGTAGAAGCCGTACCGGACTCACCTGGCCCGGTCGACGGTCCGCTCCCCTGAGACCGTCGGCCGGGCCGGTCCTCGACCGCGCGCGCTCGGGCTGCGGGAGTAACCCGGGGGCGGGCACGGGAGGCTGGGAAGGCACGGCCGGGGGCCGGGCCGCCCCCGCAAGCGACTCTAGAGGGGAACCCGCGCCCGGGCCTAGGTTCGCGCTCGCCGGGCCTCTGCCTCGCCGTCGATCCGGGCTGTAACAGCTCACCGACAAGGCCGGGCGATCTCGTGGCGAGTGCGGTGGGTATGTCACGATTGGGGCCTGGCCAAGTGCACCCAGGGGGGAATTGGATGTACGACAGCAGGGGGGCCCGGCCGCCGGCCTGGACGTGGGCACTGGGAGCGGCACTGCTGCTCGCCGGCTGCTCCTCGGGCACAGGCGGCGACGACCGTCCGGACACCGCGGATCCGGGCGCGGCGATCACCCAACAGCCCAGTCAGGCGGACCCGTTCTGGGTGAACCCCGACTCCAACGCCGCCCGCCAGGTGAAGGCCTACGCGAAGGCCGGCAAGGACACCGACGCCGAGCAGATCCGCAAGATAGCGCAGCAGCCGACCGGTGAGTGGATCGGCCCGGAGAACCCGGAGCAGGAGGCGCGCGGTTTCACCGAGGCCGCGCAGAAGTCCGACCGTACGGCCCTGCTGGTCCTCTACGACATCCCGCACCGCGACTGCGGCCAGTACAGCCAGGGCGGCGCGGCCGACGGCGACGCGTACCGGGCGTGGATCGACGGGGTCGCCCGGGGTATCCAGGACCGCCCCGCCACGGTGATCCTGGAACCGGACGCCGTACTGCACCTCGTCGACGGCTGCACCCAGGCCCAGTTCGCCGAGGAACGCTACGACCTGCTGCGCTCCGCGATCACCAGGCTCAAGTCCCTCAAGAACACGAAGGTCTACCTGGACGCCGGGAACGCCGGCTGGGGCCACCCCGACCAGATCTACCAGCCCCTCCGGCAGGCGGGCATCACCGAGGCGGACGGCTTCGCGGTCAACGTCTCCAACTTCTACTCCACCGAGGACTCCATCGCCTACGGCAAGCAGCTCTCGGAGAAGGTGGGCGACAAACACTTCGTCATCGACACCAGCAGAAACGGCAACGGCCCGTACCAGGGCGGCAATCCGGACGAGCGATGGTGCAACCCGCCGGGCCGGGCCCTGGGCGAGACTCCGACGAAGAAGACGGCGGACGCCCTGGTGGACGCCTACCTGTGGGTCAAGCGCCCGGGTGAGTCGGACGGCACCTGCAAGGGCGGCCCGCAGGCGGGCAACTGGTGGCCGACCTACGCTCTGGAACTTGCCCAGGCTTCAGAAACCTAGGGGCGCGGGACGCTGTCCATATGCGGCTCCGCCGCGTGGGCGCGGCCCGCACAGCGCTCCCGCACCCAAAAGAATCACGTGCGGGAGCGCCACGGCGGAAAAGCTACGGCACCTTCACCCACCGCGCTTCACTCGGCGTCCCCTGATCGTCGTCCACGAACACCATGTACCACCCCGACGGCACCAGGTTCCGGTTCTTCGGTACCGTCACCGTGATCCGGTCCCCAGACGTCGTGAAGTCCAGCGCGACAGACCGCTGGTCCACATCCGTCACATGCGTGGTCGCACTCGGCCGGATCAACCGCACCTTCTTGATGGCCGAGGCCTGCTGGGACGTGAACGTCCCCGACCCGCCCCGGGCGATGGTCCCCGGCCCTCCGCTCAGGGACGGCCGGGAGTCCCGGTAGAGATACGGCGGGGTGTAGATCTCGATCCGCTGCTCGAAGACCCCCGGCTTGGTGTCGGCCTTGTCCGCGAACAGCGGGTTGGACCCGAAGAACATGACCCGGCCGTCGGGCAGCAGGATCGACCCGGAATGGTAGTTCCGTCCCACCAGCGGATCGGCCACCTTCCTGAAGGAGTTCGTGGCGGTGTCGTAGATCCGCGCCTGCCGGATGTCGGAGTCGCCGCGTCCCCGGTAGTCCTCGGAGCCGCCCGACACCAGTACGGAGTCGTCCGGCAGTACCGAGATCTGCGGGTAGCGTGTCCCCTTCTCCAGCTTGGGCCCGTCCACGAACTTCGGCTCGGCGTCCTTCAGGTCGATCAGCCGCGTCCTGTTCGTGGACAGCTTGGACTCGCCGACCCCACCGCCGCCGACGACCATGTACTTCTCGTCCTGCGCCGGCGGCAGCAGCACGGTCCCGGACGTCTCCAGCATGTTCGGGTCGCTGAGCCCGGACAGCTTGGTGAACTGGTTGGTGTCGACGTCCCAGATCCCGGGGTCACGCCCCACGTCGTCCGGCCCGTACCCGGCGTTGGAGCCGGAGTAGAAGAGCTTGCCGTTCTGCAGCAGGAACAGCGCCGGATAGGTCGGGAACTGGCGCTTGTACTTGGTGTACGTCCATGTCCTCGTCGCCGGGTCGAAGACCTCGTTCTTGCCCGGCACCAGCTGCCCGATGTCGTCGAGCCCGGAGACACTGAGGACCTTGCCGTCCGACAGCGTGGTGAGCGTCGGATACCAGCGGGCCTCGTTCATCGGGTCGACCTTGATGTACTTCTCGGCGACCGGATCGAACTCGTAGGCGTTCTTGATGCCTTCGAAGTCCCGCTTGTCCATGCCGAGTTTGTTGGCGATGCCGTAGGTGTTGCGGGCGTCGGCGCCGGTCAGTCCCTCGATGCCGTAGTTGTCCTGGGTGCCGGTCTCGTACTGGGTGCCCTCCTTCGGCGCCTCGACGACGACCCGTGCGTAACCGGGGTTGTTCCGCAGGAACTTGCCGGTCTTCTTGTCGAAGACCTTGGTCGCCCGCGGGATCAGCACCGAGTCGTCGGAGAGGAACGTCCTGCCGTTCCCTTTGCCGGTGAACCGGGTGCCCTTGGGCAGGGTCATCGGCTTGTCGGGGTTCTCGTTGTAGAGGATCATGACGCCGCCGGCCTTCTTGACGTCGCCCTTGAGCTTCTCGTACTGCTTGGTGCCGCCGGCGATCAGGATGTTGCCGTTGGCGAGCTGGGTGTGCCCGGTGCAGAACAGGTCGGCCGGGGTGGGCACCTTCTTGACGGTGCCCTTGACCGGGTCCCAGATCCGGCTGTCGTAGATCTTCGCGTCGAAGTTGTCCTGGTTGTTGCCCGAGCCCGCGACCAGCAGCACCTTTCCGGTGTGCAGGAGTACCGCGTGGATGGTGTCCTGGCGGTACTCCTTCGGGAACTCGATGACGTCCCAGTGGCCGTTCTCGGCCTTGTACTCCGGTCTGTTGATCTTGTACTGGTGATATTCCTCGGTTCCGAAGCGGTACACCCAGGGCCCGTTCATCCCGGCCAGGGCGAGAACCACCGCCGTGCCGATCGCGAGACGACGAGCCCGGCGGCCGCCGGCACTGTCGTTCATTCCTTACGTCCCCCCAGTCCGCCGAGCGCGATCCGCATGGTCTCCTCCGGGGTCCCGCCGCTGCCCGCGGGCGTCCAGCTGGGCCGCTGCTGCGGGGCGTGTGCCGCACGGGTGTAGCCGGGCGGCACCGCGTCCTCCGGCTCGGCGGCGACCGCGGGCGCCCTGCTCTCCTTGCGCAGCGTGTACTGCCAGGCGAGGATCGGGGCCGCCGTGATGAGCAGCGCCAGCGTCGCCCAGGTGAGCATCGCCGGGTGCGAGTGGCCGCCGACGAAGCCGGCGGCGAGCGAGCCGGCGAAGACCAGGATGAAGAACCAGTGGATCCGGAACGTGCCGAACAGCGTGTCCGGGCTGGCCGACTCGCCCTTGGGCGTCACCACGAACTTGCTCTTGCGGCGCAGCACGGCGTCCATCAGCGAGCGGGCGTAGATCGGCGCGGACAGCGCGGACATCACCATGCCGGCCACACCGCCGGAGCCCTCCGGTTCGTGCGGGGAGACGTTGTGCCGCCGGTTCCAGATGTACAGGCCGATCTGGAGCGCGGAGGCGTTGCCGTAGAGCATCAGCCACACGGTGGGGTCGATGTTCACACCCGAGGCGCCCAGGCCCAGGAACAGCGCGCAACTCAGGGCCGCGAGGATCCAGTTGAGGGCGGACATCGGGTAGAAGATGATCATCATCGTGTAGTTGAAGAACTTGCCCGGCGACAGCGTGAACAGGCCCTTCCAGTACTGCTTGAGGATCGTCTCGTACGTTCCCCGGGACCAGCGCAGCTGCTGGGTGAAGAAGTCGGTCCAGGCGTTCGGGCCCTCGCCGACCGCGAGCACGTCCGGGGTGTACACCGAGCGCCACTTCCGCCCCGTGGCCGGATTCTTCGCCCGGTGGATCTCGAAGCCGGTCGCCATGTCCTCGGTGATCGAGTCGTACAGGCCGCCGATCTGCTTGATCGCCCTGATGCGTACGGCGTTGGACGTGCCGACGAACATCGGGGCGCCGTAGCGGTTGCCGGCGCGCTGGATCAGGGCGTGGAACAGGAACTGCTGGGACTCGGCGGCCTTGGTGATGGGGTTGTCGTAGTTGCCGTACACCTGCGGGCCTATGACGAAGCCGACGTCCGGGTCACGGAAGTAACCCAGCATCCGCTCCAGGTAGTTGGGCAGCGGGACGTGGTCGGTGTCGACGGAGGCGAAGAAGTCGTACTCGTCGCCGTGCGCCTCCAGCCAGGCGTTGTAGTTGCCGTGCTTGGTCCTGGCGCGGTGCGGGCCCTTGGGCTGGTTCCACTTCTCGACGCCCTTGCGGGTGAAGTGGTGCACGCCCAGGCGCGCGCAGACCTGTTTCACCTCCGCGTCGTCGCCCTCGTCGAGCAGCCAGATGTGCAGCAGACCGCGATGGCGCAGCCGGACCGCCGCCTCCAGGGTCCGGGTGACCATGTCCAGCGGTTCCTTGCCGGGCACGAACGTGGTGATGAACGCGACCCGGGTGCCGGTCTCCGGGACCACCGGGACCGGGTCGCGGGCCACCAGGGTGGCGTGCGCGTTGGACAGCACGTTCATGCAGCGGAAGAACTCGATCAGGCCGATCGACACCAGCATCACGATGTCGAGGGCCGGCAGGAAGTCGTAGGCCGGGTAGTCGCGCTGGGTCCAGTGCTCGGGCTGCAGCAGCCAGGTCAGCAGCACCAGCGAGAGCAGCGGGGCCGCGCCCAGCATCAGGGCGGCGCGCAGGCGGTGCGGCTCCTGGGAGAGCAGTGAGCGGTACTGCACCTTGTACGGTTTGCTCGGATCGGGCTGGGTGAGGGGACCCGCGAGCCTGCTGTAGTGCTCGTAGTCGTATCTCGGCAGTGTCTTCTTGATCCGGCGCAGGGCGCCGGTGGTGCTTCGGTGTGCGGGTACGCGGAGCTGTGTGGTCTGTGACGGGTCGTATGTCTGTGACGGGTCGTGTTCCTGCTCCTGCCGGGCGCCCGTCGGCGTCGACGTCATGAGTCATCCCCCCACACGCGCAGATCGGCGCGTGTCTGTCGGTCCCACCGCCCGGTCGGATCCCCCTCGATCAGGCCGGGCGCGTCAATGGCGGGGCACAGTCGTTCCACAGATATGGACACGGACCGTGACCGTCCGGTTGCATGATGCCCCCCTCGGCACCGATTCATGACCGGGGCCCCTCACCCCGCAGATCTGGCAACCGGTTACCTACCCCCCAAGTGCCCCGAATCATCGGCACTTTGGACATCCAGGGTTCTACGGTGCCGAGCATGATCGCAAGAGCGAAACACGGTGTTTACCGGTCATAGGTGTTCATTGTGGAACCTGTGGTGATTGTGTGGACCGATCGTGTCGGTAGTTGACATAAAGGGGCACATGGTGTCGAAGTGACCGCATGTGGCCGGTGGGGCGTACGCCAGAAGGCCCCCCGCTGCTGCGGAGGGCCTTCTGGGTGTCTGTGCGCCGCCAGGGACTCGAACCCCGGACCCGCTGATTAAGAGTCAGCTGCTCTAACCAACTGAGCTAGCGGCGCGTGCTGACAGCGAGAACTCTACCCGACGGAGGACGCTGCTCCCGACCGGGCGGCCACCGGGGGACCCCCGTCCACCCCCTGCTGTACATCATTCGGACCGTCAGCATGCGCACCGGGACGACAGTTGGGAAACTGATCAATGTGCACAGTCCCGGACATATCCACCCGAAGTGTGAGGGGAATCGCATGCCGGCCCCGGTATTCGAGGAATTCGACCCCGCGAACGACTGCGAATGCCCCGGATGCGTCCACTGGCGGCGGGTCGGCCCGTACCCGCTGCCCGGGCGTTTCGGCGGGCACCCGGCCGCCCGGGGCGTCCTGGTCGTGGCCGCCGCCGCGTCCGCCGCCCTGGCCGCGAGCGCCCCGACGGCCGCCGCCCACAGCACCCCGCCCGCCCCCCACCGGCCCGCCGTCCCCGCGGACGGCGAGCCCGACACCCCGCAGGGCGCCAAGTCCCCCCTGCACGGCCCCGGCGGCAAGCCCGTCCACGGCCCGGTCACCACACCCCCCATCACCCGTACGGAGATCATCAACCGGGCCAAGATCTGGGTCGCCGCCAAGGTGCCGTACAGCATGTCCCTCTACTGGACGGACGGATACCGGCAGGACTGCTCCGGCTATGTCTCGATGGCCTGGGGGCTGACCGGGAACGAGTGGACGGGCAGCCTCGACCAGTTCGGCACGAAGATCACCAAGGCGGAGCTCCAGCCCGGCGACATCCTGCTCTTCCACAACCCGGACAACCCCGAGAAGGGTTCCCACGTCGTGATCTTCGGCGGCTGGACGGACTACACGCACACCTATTACACGGCGTACGAGCAGACACCCCCGAACGCCCGCCGCCAGTCCACGCCCTACGCCTACTGGAGCAACTCCGCCAAGTACGTCCCCTACCGCTACAAGGGCCTGATCGCGGACCCGGGCGCGGCCGGCGCCCAGGCCGCAAGGACAGCGGTGGCGTTCCCCGGCGCGGCCTACTTCGGTCCCGGCGCCGACAACAAGTACGTCACCCTGCTCGGCCGGCTGCTGATCGCCCGGGGCGGCGCCGGCCACTACCCCAAGGGCCCGGGCCCGGTCTGGGGCACCTCGGACCAGCGGGCCACCCGGGCCTTCCAGCTCGCCCAGGGCTGGACCGGCGCCGCCGCCGACGGCCTGCCCGGCCCGCGCACCTGGGAACTCCTCGCCAGCGGCAAGGGCAAGGACATCAAGCCCGCCACCACGGGCACGCCCGCCCCCGCCTCGCACGGGGTCCCGGGCTACCCCGGCAAGAACTACTTCCGTCCGGGCGCCACCAACGACTACGTCGTCCAGCTCGGCAGGCAGCTGGTCAAGAAGGGCTTCGGCCGTTTCTACACCGACGGCCCGGGTTCGGCCTGGGGCGAGGCGGACCGCAGGGCCGTCGAGGCGTTCCAGCGCACCCAGGGCTGGCGCGGCGGCGCGGCCGACGGCTACCCGGGTCCGGAGACCTGGCGCCGCCTGTTCCTGTAACGACCCGACGATCACGTGACGCATCTGGCGCGGAGGCTGGAGGCAGGCATGAGTACGACGACCGCACACACCCCTGAATCGGGCGACCCCCCGGACGGCGGGCCGCCCGCCCGTCCGGTCCCCCGGCTGATCCAGAACGAGGCCACCACCGAGATCCCCGTCCATCTGCTGTTCCGTGACGACCCCGACCCGGTGTCGGTCCCGCTGCGGCCCGCCGTGGTCGGCCGCCGGCAGGGCACCGGCGAACAGCCCCGGCTGCGCCGCCCGGCCCCGGCCAAGCCCCGGCCCGTCGCCGCCGTCGACCCCGAACTGGTGGAGCGCCCCGCCCGGGTGCTGCCCGGCGCGGCCGGGGTGGCCGCCGGGCTGGGCGGGATGGCCGGGGGGCTCGCCACCTCCTGGTGGGCTGGAGTGCTGCCCCCGCTCGCGGTGCACGCGCTGCGCCTTCCGGCGTACGCGGGCACGGGACTCGGCCCGGCGCAGTGGGCCGCGTACGCCGGAGCCGGCGCGCTCGGCCTGTTCGGCTTCGCCGGGCTCGCGCGCGGGGCGACCGGACGGGCCTGGGTGCTCGGCCTGTTCGGCCGCTACCGGGGGACGGTACGGCGCACCGGCCTGCTCTGGGTCAACCCGCTGCTGCTGCGCCGCCGCGTCGACGTCCGGCTGCGGCACTGGCGCAGCGAGGAGATGCCGGCGGCGGACGGCAACGGGGTCGCGCTGCGGGTCGTCGTCCTGGTGGTGTGGCGGATGCGGGACACCGCGCGGGCGGTGCTCGGTGTCGACGACCACGAGACGTATCTGCGGGAGTGCGTGGAGGCCGCGCTGCCCCGGGTGCCGGTGGAGGTGCCGGGCCGGATGCGGGGCTCGGTGGAGATGGCCACCGACGCGCTGACCCGGCTGGTGGCGACGGACGCGGCCGGGATCGGCCTGGAGGTGTTCTCCGTGCAGCCGGTCCGGGTGGAGTACGCCCCGGAGGTCGCCGCGGCCATGCACCGGCGCCGGATCGCCGCGCTCGACGCGCAGCAGCGGGCCGGGATGCTCGCCTCCGTCGTGGACTCCGTCGAGGACACGGTGACCCGGCTGACCATGCGCGGCCTGGTCGAACTCGACGACTACGAGCGCAAGGTGCTGGTGCGGGACCTGACGGTGGCGTTCTGCTCGGGACGCTCCGACTCCGCACCCTGACGGGAGCTGATAGGTCGTTGATATGGACACGGTCAACTGATGGCAATAATCTGGGACTTGGTCTAGACCTGCACGGCTCACAGAACCTCCCCCACGTTCTCCAGGAGCGGCAGCATGCGTAAACGGACCAAGATCTCGGCCGTCGTGCTCGGTGTGGCGACCGCCGGAGCCTTCGCGCTCTCCACCGGCGGCGCCAGCGGGCACGGCTACACCGACCTCCCCATCAGCAGGCAGAAGCTCTGCGCCAACGGCACCGTGACCAACTGCGGCGACATCCAGTACGAGCCGCAGAGCGTCGAGGGCCCGAAGGGCTTCCCGGCGGCCGGCCCCGCCGACGGCCAGCTCTGCAACGGCGGGCTGAGCCGGTTCGCCCAGCTCAGCTCGCCCAAGACCCCCGCGGGCGCGGCCTGGCCGACGACGAAGGTGACGGGCGGCCAGTCCTACACCTTCCGCTGGCAGTTCACCGCGATGCACGCCACGACCGACTTCAAGTACTACGTCACCAAGTCGGGCTGGAACCAGGACCACGCCCTCGCCCGTTCGGACCTCAACACCACCCCCTTCCTCACCGTCCCCTACAACGGCCAGCGCCCCCCGAGCACCGTCAGTCACAGCGGCACCCTGCCGTCGGGGCTGAGCGGTCACCACGTGATCCTGGCGGTCTGGACGATCGCCGACACGAGCAACGCGTTCTACGCCTGCTCAGACGTCACGTTCTGACCGGCGTCGTTCGACGACTGGGTAACATCCGGCTGATCTGAGCTTCGCTTGAGGACCCGCCGCAGCTCGCAGGGGTACGTTCCCGCCACACCGGTCAGTCGGACCGGTGTTCGGAATCGGGGGACTGCCATGGGCCTGCTGCAAGCGTTCTTCTACATCCTTCCCGGCATCTTCGTCGTCGTCGGGGTTCTCGGGATGGTCAGGACACTGAAGCGGTCGAGCCAGATCAGCCGGGCGTGGCGGCACGGCCGTACGGCCGAGGCGCGCTGTCTGCGGTCGTACACGACGACCAGCGGCGGCGGTGGCGACACGTCCGTGACGACCACGCTGCATCACGTGTTCGAGTTCACGACGGCCGAGGGTCGGACTGTCCGCATCGACGAGAGGAACGGGCGGTCCACCGTCGTCGAGGGTGACTTCGTCACGGTGTACTACCTGCCGGAGAACCCGGAGGGGGCCACGGCGCAGCCGCCCGCGCGAGGGAAGCTGGCCGCGGGGACCGGCTGCACGGTGGCGTTCTTCGCGGTGTTCATCGGGTTCGCCCTGACCTTCATGGGCGTGACGCATTTCTTCTTCTCGGTGGCGGACGGGTTCGCTCCGTGAGGGCGCGGTTCCGCCGTGGGCGGGTGCCGGCCGGTGGGGGGCTTGTCGCGCAGTTCCTCGCGCCCGTGGGGTGTTGATCTGACGGAGTGTCAATTAATCTGCCTCTTCATGGCCTTCGAAGGGCGCACCGTCGCTGAAGCCGTCGCCGCCCGGTGGGGCGATCACCGGCCCGGCCTGTGGTTCGAGGAGCAGGTGCTGACGCATCACGAGGTGGCCGGCGGTGCCGCCGCCCGTGCGGCCCTGCTGCGGGATCTGCTGCCGCCCGGTGCCGTGCCCCATGTGGGTGTGCTGCTCGACAACACCCCGGAGTTCCCGCTCTGGCTGGGGGCCGCCGCGCTCGCCGGGGCGGCCGTCGCCGGGGTCAATCCGACCCGGCGCGGGGCCGAACTCGCGCGGGACATCCGGCACGCGGAGTGCCCGGTCCTGGTCACCGAGCGAGCCCACCTGCCGCTCCTCGCCGGCCTCGAACTGCCGTGGGCGTCCCCCCGCGCGAGCGCGGCCGAGCGTGGGGGAGTCCGCCTCCTCGTCACCGACGATCCGGCCTACGGCGCGCTGCTCGAGCCCTATCTCGGCGCCTTCCCGGACGCCTCGCGGGCCGCCCCCGGTGACCGGATCCTGCTCTACTTCACCTCCGGTTCCACCGGCGCCCCCAAGGCCGCGCTCTGCTCCCAGGGCAGGCTCGCGGCGGCCGGCCGGTCGCTCGCCGGGCAGTTCGGGGTCGGGCCCGACGACGTGCACTACATCTGCATGCCGATGTTCCACGGCAACGCGGTGATCGCCGACTGGGCACCCGCGCTGACGGCCGGCGCCGGGGTGGCGTTACGGCGGCGGTTCTCGGCGTCGGGATTCCTCCCGGACGTCCGGCGGTACCGGGCGACCTACTTCACCTATGTCGGCCGTGCGGTGCAGTACATCCTCGCCACCGAGCCGAGCGCCCACGACCGGGACCATCCGCTGCGCCTCGGCTTCGGCACGGAGGCCGGCGCGGTGGACGCGGCCGCCTTCGAGGAGCGGTTCGGGGTGCGGCTGGTCGAGGGGTACGGATCGTCGGAGGGCGGGGCGGCGATCCAGTGGTCGCCGGGGACGCCCGACGGGGCGGTGGGGCGGGCGGCGCCCGGTCTCGTCGTCCTCGACCAGGAGACGGGGGCGGAGTGTCCGGCCGCGGTCTTCGACTCGGGGGGCCGGCTGCTCAACGGGGAGCAGGCGATAGGGGAGCTGGTGAACCGGGCGCCGAACCCCTTCGAGGGGTACTGGCGCAACCCGGAGGCGGAGGCCGAGCGGCGGCGGGGAGGCTGGTACTGGACCGGGGATCTCTTCTACCGGGACGGGGACGGCTATCTGTACTTCGCGGGGCGTGCCGACGACCGGATCCGGGTGGACGGGGAGAATCTGGCCGCCGCGATGATCGAGAACATCGTGGCACGGTACGAGGGCGCGGACGCCGTCGCCGTGTACGGGGTGCCGGACCCGGTGACCGGGGACCAGGTGATGGCGACCGTCGCCGGGCGGTTCGAGCCGTTGGACTTCGCCGAGTTCCTGCTGGCCCAGCCCGACCTGGGGACGAAGATGGCGCCCCGGTTCGTGCGGGTCGTGGAGCGGATGCCGGTGACGGCGACCAACAAGATCCAGCGGGCCGCGCTGCGCAGGGAAGGCGTGCGGTGCGCCGACCCGGTGTGGTGGCGGCCGCCGGGCGAGCAGACCTACCGCAGACTGACCGCCGAGGACGCCGAAGGGCCCCTCGTGTCCACGAGGGGCCCTTCGGCGGAGGGTGTGGGTGGCGGAGCCCCCACCGGGCGCGGCACAGCCGCGCGATAACAGCGAGGGCGAGCAACGTCCGCGCTTTCCGCGGACAAGGCTCGCCCTCGTCATGGTGCGCCGCCAGGGACTCGAACCCCGGACCCGCTGATTAAGAGTCAGCTGCTCTAACCAACTGAGCTAGCGGCGCATGACTCTCGCCGAACCGTCCGATCTGTGTCTCGCGGCCGACGACGAAGAAAATACTACCTGGTCCGCGGGGTGCTTCCGACCAGCCTCGGAGGCAGGCCGCCGGCTCAGATGGCGAGGGACAGCAGCACCGGGGCCGCGCTGCGGTTCAGCGCGTCGGCGGCCTGCCGGAGCCGGTGCGCGTGCTCGACCGGCAGGGACAGCGCCAGGCAGCCCACCGACGAGCCGGCGGTGATCGGCACCGCCGCGCACACCGTGCCGATCGCGTACTCCTGGAGGTCCAGGACCGGCACCGTCGGCGGCTGCGCGGCCAGCCGGGAGAGCAGCAGCTTGTCGCTGGTGATGGTGCGCGAGGTGAGGCGGGCCATCTTGTGCCGGGAGAGATGGTCGCGGCGGCCGTTGTGGTCGAGCTGGGTGAGCAGGCTCTTGCCGATCGCGGTGGCGTGCGCGGAGGACCGGAAGTCCACCCACTCGTTGACCGCGGGGGTGCCCGGGCCGGCCGCGTACGGGCCGATCCGCACCTCGCCGTCGACGTACCGGCTGAGGTAGACCGCCGCGCCGACCGAGTCGCGCAGCCGGTCGAGGACCAGCTGGAGCTGCTCGCCGAGAGCGCGCTCCCGGTCGTGCGCGGAGCCGAGGCGGCGCAGGGTCTCGCCGGTGACGTAGGCGCCGTCGGCGACCTGCTCGACGTAGCCCTCGCGGCGCAGCATGCGCAGCAGCGCGGTCAGCCGCTCGGGGTCGAGGCCGGTCAGGCGGGCCAGTTCGGTGTCGGTGACGCCGTCGGCGTGCCCCGCCACCGTCTCCAGGACGCGCAGCGCGTCCTGGGCGGAGTGGTACGGGGCGGTCGGCTCGTGCTTCAGCGCCACGGTGAATCCCCCTGCGCTCGCTCGGCGATGCTGCTTCAGCAGCACTGCTTGGGCCGTGTTCCGGACAACGGAACCTCTCCACGATAACGGGCAGCAGCCGGAAACGGAGGGGGTGTTGGCGAGATTCCGGACCTCCCAGCTGCGACGAAGACCCATTGGCATATGTCAGCGGAATGAGCTGACCGCTGGACCTCGGGTGATCGAGCGTTCACTTCATGTAATCATGACATCACGCGCGGAATCTTTTACGACGGTTTGCGCGGAGACGCTTACAGCACCGCGCTGAGGAACTCCCGGGTCCGCTCGTGCTCGGGTTCGCTGAAGATCCGCTCCGGCGGGCCCGCCTCGATGATCCGGCCCGAGTCGAACATCAGGACCTGGTCGGAGATGTCCCGGGCGAAGTTCATCTCGTGGGTCACACAGAGCATCGTGATGTCGGTGGTGCGGGCGATGTCCCTGAGCAGGTCGAGGACGCCCGCGACCAGCTCGGGGTCGAGCGCCGAGGTCACCTCGTCGAGGAGCAGCACCTTCGGCCGCATGGCCAGCGCCCGGGCGATCGCCACCCGCTGCTGCTGGCCGCCGGAGAGCTGGGTCGGCCGGGCGTCGCACTTGTCGGCGAGGCCCACCAGGTCGAGCAGCTCCCGGGCCCGCGCCTCCGCCTCGTCCTTCGGCAGGCCGAGCACGGTCACCGGGGCCTCGGTCAGGTTGCGCAGCACGGTCATGTTCGGGAACAGGTTGAACTGCTGGAACACCATCCCGATCTGCTTGCGGACCTCCCGCAGCTCCTTCTCCGACGCCGGGAAGAGCCGCTGCCCGTCGACGGTGATGGTGCCCGCGTCCGGCTTGGTCAGGGTCATCAGCAGCCGCAGGATCGTGGTCTTGCCGGAGCCGGAGGGCCCGATCAGGGTGACGTGCCGGCCCGCCTGCACGCTGAGGTCGAGGCCGTCGAGGACGGTGTTCTCCCCGAACCGCTTGGTCACCCCCTCGATGCGGATCAGCTCGGTGGACGTCGTATCGGAGGTACTCGGCTGCTTGCTGGTCTCAACGGACAAGGCGACGCTCCAGGGTGCGCAGAAGAAGGGAGGCGAGGTAGGAGATGACGATGAAGGCGACGCCGATCACCGTCACCGGCTCGGTGAACTGGAAGTGCTGCTGGGAGAAGAGCCGGGCCTGGCCGAGCATCTCCAGCACCGTGATCGACATCAGGATCGGCGTGTCCTTGAGCATCGAGATCACGTAGTTGCCGAGCGGCGGCACGACCCGGCGCAGCGCCTGCGGCAGGATCACCGCCGTCCAGGTCCGCCGCGCCGGCAGGTTCAGCGCCGTCGCCGCCTCCCACTGGCCGACCGGCACGGCCTCGATACCGGCCCGGTAGACCTGCATGGTGTACGTCGAGTAGTGCAGGCCGATCGCGAAGACACCGGTGGTCAGCGCGGAGAACGTCAGCCCCCACTCGGGCAGCACGTAGAACAGGAAGAACAGCTGCACCAGCAGCGGGGTGTTGCGGATGAACTCGGTCACCACGCCCACCGGCCAGCGCACCCACCTGGTCGGCGTCCGCATCAGCAGCGTCCACACGAGCCCCAGCGAGAACGAGATCAGCGAGCCGAGGACCAGCGCCTCGAGGGTGACCAGCAGGCCGTCCCAGAAGTGCGGCATGAACTCGCTGACGGCACTCCAGTCCCACTTCACGCGACACCACCGACCCCGGTCGTCTGCGCACGCTTGGCCTCACGTGCCGTCTGTTCGCTGCCCGGGTCCTTGCCGATCCCGGCCTTCAGCCGCTTCTCCAGGCCGCGCATCAGCCGGGTGATGACGAACGCGATCACGAAGTAGATGAGCAGCAGATACGTGTAGATGTGCGCGCTCTCCTGCAGCGCCAGGCGCACCAGGTTCCCGCTGAACGCCAGGTCGCCCATGCCGGTGATCGACACCAGCGCGGTGCCCTTGAGCAGTTCGACGAGCAGGTTGCAGAAGGAGGGGATCATCTCCGGCACCGCCTGCGGCAGCAGGATCAGCCGCAGCCGCTGCCAGGGCGTGAAGCTGAGCGCGATCCCGCCCTCCTGCTGCGCCGGGTCGACCGCGTTCAGCGCCCCGCGCACGATCTCCGAGCCGTACGCGCCGTAGGTCAGCCCGAGCGCGAGGGTGCCCGCCCACAGCGGCACCAGCTGCCAGCCGAAGGCGACCGGCAGCACGAAGAACACCCAGAAGATCATCACCAGCGCCGAGGTGCCACGGAACACCTCGGTGTAGAAGCCGGCGAGGAACCGGACGAACCAGTGCCGGCTCGTCCGCGCCACGCCCACCACGAAGGCCACCGCGGTCATCAACAGCCCGCTCAGCACGAGCAGCTGGACGGTGGTCCAGACGCCCTTCAGTACGAGGTCCCACAGTCCCGAGGTCATCCGCTCTTGCCTCCCCCGCACAGCTCCTTGGCCGTCAGGTCGGTCATCTCGGCCTGGGTGAAGCCGAACGGCCGCAGGATCCGGAACAGTTCGCCGCTCTTCTTGAGCTTGCGCAGTTCCACGTTGAAGGCGTCCCGCAGCTTCGTCTCGGCCGACCGGAACGCGAAGGCGCCCCCGTCCACGTGCGGTTTGCCGCCGACGAGCGGCGTGAACGGCTTGGTCGCCTCGGCCTTGGCGGACTTCTTGACCACCTCGCGGGTGGTGAGCGCGGTCCCGGCGAAGACGTCGACGCGTCCGGCCTCCACGGCGTTCAGCCCGGCGACCTGGTCCGGCACGATCAGGATGTCGCTCTCCTTGTACCCCGCCTCGACCGCGTACTGGATCTCCGCGTACCCGGTCCCGGTGGCGAACTTCGCCTTCTTGGCGACGACGTCCTTGTAGTCGTGCAGCCCCTTGGGGTTCCCCTTGCGCACGATGAACGAGTCGAGCATCTGGTAGTCGGGATCGGCGAAGATCACCTGTTCGCAGCGCTCGGGATTGACGTACATCCCGGCGGCCACGACATCGAACTGCTGCGAGTTCAGCCCCGGGATCAGCGAACCGAACTCGGTCGGCACCGGCTGCACCTTGTCGACCCCGAGCCGCTTGAAGATCGCCTTCGCCAGCTCCGGTGCCTCACCGGTGAGATGCCCGTCCTTGTCGATGTACCCGAAGGGGATCTCGCCGGCTATACCGAGCCGTACGACCCCCTGGGCACGCAGCCGTTGCAGCAGGTCACCGCCGTCGGTGCCGGCCGCGGTGGCCACGCGGGTGCAGCCGGCGGCGGCGAGCGCGCCGATGGCGGCGGCACCCGCGAGCACCGCGCGCCGGGTTTGTCTGGATTCATACCCAGATGTGTCTGTCTCGTTCCCAAGTGGTGGAGCCATGGCGGCGCGGCTACCCGAGGCCAATCGACTTATGCATCATGGAGGGCATGGCCGATCGATTCATCGAAGTCTCGCTGGTCACCCGCGGGGTCAGCGCCACGGCCCGGCTGCTGGACGACCGGGCCCCGGTGACCTGTGCCGCCGTCTGGGACGCCCTGCCGCTGGCCGGCGACGTCTACCACGCCAAGTACGCCCGCAACGAGATCTACGCTCTTTTCCCGCCATTCGCGGAGACGGAACCGCCCCTGGAGAACCCGACCGTCACCCCCATCCCCGGCGACCTCTGCTACTTCTCCTTCGCCGGCGCGGAGTTGGGCACGAAGGCCTACGGCTACGACCGCGAGGTGCGTCCCGGCACCACGGTCGTCGACCTGGCTCTCTTCTACGAACGCAACAACCTGCTGCTCAACGGCGATGTGGGCTGGGTGCCGGGGATCGTGTGGGGCGAGGTGGTGCAGGGCCTGCCGGACCTGGCCGAGGCCTGCAACGACCTGTGGCGGGCGGGGGCGGCGGGGGAGACCCTGGCGTTCCGCAGGGCCTAGCCGCCGCCCCCGCCCGACCGCCGTGCCTCAGTCGGTGACCACGGACGTGTTGAGGCCCTTGGCGTAGTGGTTGTGTGCGATCCGGATGCCCGAGCTGCCGTGGAAGACGAACAGCGGGGAGGTGTACGGCGGCTGGTCCGCCCCGTCCAGCCGCCGGACCGTGTTGCCGGTGAAGGCGAACCCGCCGACGCTCTTGGCGTTGACCACGGTCACGTCACCGATGTCGAACGAGTTGTGCTCGACCGAGATGTTGTGATGCACCGGGTTCGCCGGGTCGACGACCTGGTTGGTCGGCTCCACGAAGATGACCGGGCCAGTGGGCCGCGTGAACGAGTTGTCGCGGATCGTGAGGTCGGAGACCGGCCCGGACTCGTACCACTGGTAGGCGTCGGCGGAGACGTAGATGCTGGCCATGGACATCGCGTCGAACCGGTTGCCGGTGATCAGGACCGGCTTGCGGGTGGTGACCAGGATGCCGCGGGTCGGCACGTTGCGGAACACGTTGCCGGAGATGAGCACCGACGGGGTGGCCGTGATGTTCTCGACGACCGTGCCGTTGATCTCGGTCCCGGCGGGGACCGGCCGGTCGAAGGTGACGGTCATCGTGGTCAGCGGCTTGTCGTGGTCCATCCCGCTCGGCCCGTCGACCGCGGTGACCTTCGCGTGCGCCGGTGACAGCTGGGTCATCGTCCGCTTGGTGGTGAACTCGACCTCGTCACCCGGGGCGAACTGCGGGAACCCGGCGGTCTGCGGGTGCTCGTAGGCGAGGGTGAGGGTGTTCGGCCCGGGTTGCCCGACGACTTCGAGATAGGTGCCGTGGATGTTGATCGGGTCGTCGTGCGGGCCGTCGAAGACGCTCCGGGTGATCGAGACCTTGCCCTTGACGCCGGACATCTGCACGAAGTCCGCGAACGAGGCCGTGGAGCGGCCGGACTTCGGGTCGGGCGCGAAGTTCACCTTGTCGATGGAGATGTTCTCGCTGAACTGCCCCACCACACCGAAGGACTGGAGGTAGTAGGCGTTCATCGAACGCATCGTGACGTTCTTGGACTCCCAGATGAAGGCGCCCGGCTCGGTCCGCTCGATGAGGCGCATCTGGTAGACGAGCCCGGCGTCCGTCGGCTGTGACGAGCCGTTGTAGTCGATCCGGATCCGTCGGCCGCCGAGGTCGGTGACGGAGGCGACGTCGTTGAACAGGGGGTTGTCCGCACGCCAGGTCTTCTGTGCCTCGGGGTCGTGGATCTGCGTGTACTGGAGTCCGTCGGTGCCCGACCAGTACGGCTGCCCGGTGGCCGGGCTCTTCTCGCCGAGCCAGGTGATGTGCGTGCCGTTCACCTCGTACGGGCTGCCGGCCGGGATCCTCAGGACGCGGTAGGCGTGACCGTCGCGCACGCCGGTTTCGGCGACGGTCGCGTCGATGACCTCGGGGGCCGCGTAGTCGAAGGAGAAGTTCGTGAAGGTCACGTTCGTCGAGCGGATCGACGCGAACGCCGTCTGGAGGCCGTGGTATTCGAGCTTGGCCCCGCCGCCGTCGACGGTGACGTCGTGCATGTCCTCGACGAGCAGCCCGATCTTCTTGTCCCGGTAACGCTGGTCGGCGCCCACGGTGTTGGACACGTACAGCTCACGGGTCTCGGCCCGCTCGGGATAGAGCTGGTAGGTCCCCTTCGAGAAGACGATCCTGACCGGCCGGTCGAGGCTCCTGGCGTGCCGCAGCGCCGCCGCGACGGCGGGCGCCGAGTCCGTCCGGCCGGTGGGGTCGGCTCCGTAGTCGTCCACGTCGACCACCACCGGTGCCGCCTTCGGCGCCGCGGCGACAGGAGCGGCCGCCCCGCCGCCGAGCAGCGCGAGCGCCACCCCGAGAAACGCGAACCGAGACATGGGCATAGTCCCTCCGGAGCATGCGTGAGCGATGAAATACCCGATGAATAGCGGGAGTTACCGCCGATGCTCTGGTCGGATCTCCGTGCGGAGTCTGCATAGATCCGATGTCTAGGTCAATGGTCCGGGCGAACAGGCGCCACCGCCGCCGTGCTGGCGCGGATCACCAGCTCGGGGTCGAAGAGGAGTTCGCCGACGGGGACCTCGCGGTTGCCCACCAGGGCGAGGATGCTGCGGGCCACCTCCGCGGCCAGGCGGTCGGCCGGCTGGCGGACCGTGGTGAGCGGGGGGTCGACGAAGTCCATGATCATGGCGCCGTCGTAGCCGACGACCGACACGTCGCCCGGGACGTCGTACCCCTGGCGGCGCACGCCGCGGATCGCGCCCAGGGTCATGTAGTCGCTGGCGGCGACGATGGCCGTGGCGCCCCGGCCGAGCAGCGAGATCGCGGCGGACTGGCCGCCCTCGACGGTGTAGGACTGCCGGACCACCCACTGCTCCGGATCCTCGACCCCGCGTCGGGAGAGCGAGGAGACGAAGCCGCTGACCCGGCGGTCCGCCGGGCGGTTGCCGACCGGGCCCGACGCCATCCCGATCCGGCGGTGGCCGAGGCGGTACAGGTGGTCGACGGCGAGTTCGGCGGCCAGCAGGTCGTCGGTGGAGAAGACCGGCACATCGCCCACGCCCTCGAACTCGCCGTTGACCCCGACGAACGGGATCCTGCGGGAGCGCAGCAGTTCGTACGCCGCCGGGTCCGCGCCCTCGATCGTGTTGCTGGCCGACAGGAAGACCACGGCGGCGACGCCCCGGTCGGCGAGCGAGGTCACGAAGTCCAGCTCCTGCACCCCGCCGGGGAAGCACGGGCACAGGACCGTCTTCAGACCCTGCGGGGCGAGAGTGGACTCGATCCGTTCGCAGACGTCGGCGAAGAACGGGTTGGAGACGAACTCGGTGATGACCGCGATGAGCTGCCCCCGGGTCTGCCGCTCGTACCCGAGGTCGGCCATCGCCTGCTCGACCGCCTCGCGGGTCTTGCGCGCCACACCCTGACGCCGGTTGATGACCCGGCTGACGGTGGCCTCGCTCACCTGCGCCCGCTCCGCGACCTCGGTGATGCCGACCTTCATAACGGTTCCCGCCCTGGCTCGCTTGCACGAAAACGATGAAAACTTTCAGCGCATCATGCCATGGAAGATTGCAGTGAGTCTGCGTTTCTTGCAGGTTTCTTCCGCATGACCATTGAAGCGCCTCTCCGGGCCCTGTTAGCTTGCGGCCACCGCTCGGCCGTTCCACCCGCCCGACCGCAGTGATCGAGACCGGAGACCCGATGAAGCCCTCAAGGCTCATGCTGCTCACCGCCGTTGCCCTGCTCGCACCGATGGCCCCCGCTGTGTCGGCCGAGGCGGCACCGGGCCCCCGGCCCCAACTCGCCATCCCCGACCCCGGCTTCGAGAACGGCGGCACGGGCTGGACCTTCGGCCCGGGCACCGGGGTCGGCACCGGCAACCGGCACGGCGGCACCCACTTCCTCTACCTCGACGCCGGAGCCGGCAAGAGCGCCGAACTCACCCTCGTGGCACCCCGGAACGGCAGCTACGACTTCTCCGCGTGGATCGGCAGCGCCGGCACCGGCGGCACGTACACCGTCCGGCGCAACGGCGAGACCGTCGAGACGATCACGCTGCCGCAGCACGCCGGCTACGCCCGGTACACCATCAGCGACGTCGCGTTGAAGACCGGCGACCGGCTGCAGATCGAATTCGGCTCCGGCAGCGCCTGGGTCAACGCCGACGACCTGATGATCTCTCCCGCCGCACCGGCCGACCCGAAGGTCACCTCGTCCGACCCTGAGGTCGCCGAGATGTTCGCCTGGGCCCAGAAGAAGGCCAACAGCTGGGTTCAGCTGCCCGGCACGACAGGCCCGATCAACGTCGACGAGAACCAGACCGGCGGCACCGGCAGCGCGTCGTACGAGCCCACCTACTGGGCCGGATACGCCAACCGCAGCGCCTACTACTCCCGCGACATGACCCACCAGCTCGCCGGCGCCCACCTCATCGGCCTCGACGCCGAGAACGAGACCATGCTCCGCTCCTACGCGCAGTCGGCCACCGCCGAGCACAAGTACTTCCCGGTGTGGTCCCTCAACTTCGACGCCAGGACCTACCTGAGCATCGACTACAAGAGCCCGGACAATTTCGTCCGCGAGGTGCCGGCCACCTTCGAACTCGTCGAGAAGGCGGCCCAGGCCTACCTCTGGACCGGCGACCGCAGATACGTCGACGACCCGGTGCTGTGGGACTTCTACCGGCACGCCACCGAGCAGTTCATCGACCTGCACAACTCCGCCAAGGACAACGGCAAGGTCAAGGTCGCCGAGGGCACCGGCCAGGGCATCTTCGAGGGCGCCGCCAGCTACAACGAGCAGGACGGCGACGGCCTCGCCGAGGCCGGCGACGGCATCGCCTCCGAGTACCAGGCGTACCTGGCGATGGCGGTCCTCGCCCGTGGCAAGGGCGACACCGCGCTGGCCAGGACCTACGACAAGCGTGCCGCCGACCTGAAGACGTACTTCAACGACGACTGGAGCGGCACCGGCAGCGGCGCCGACATGGTCCGCGCCTACACCCTGTCCGGCACCCCGGTCACCGGCTGGGGCAAGGAGAACAGCGTCTTCATGCCGATGAAGCAGATCATCGACCCCGGCCCGCGCAACGACGCCTATCTCGACTACATCGAGAAGCAGGAGCTGGGGCCGGAGGGGTCGCCCAACATCGAGTCGACGACCTACCTGCCCGACATGTTCTTCAAGAACAACCGCAACGACACCGCCTGGCAGTGGATGCAGAAGATCTACGGCGAGCGGGAGACCCAGCACGTCAACTCCAGCCAGGGCCCCGACGGGGACTACCCCGAGGTGTCGTTCACCCTGGTCAGCCAGACCGTTCAGGGCCTGATGGGCATCACACCGGACGCCCCGAACCACAAGGTGACCACCCAGTCGCGGCTGCCGTCCGGCATGAAGTGGCTCCAGGCGGCGGACGTCCCCATCGGCACGGGCACCGTCACCGTGCGGCACGACGGCGCGACCAGGACCACGCTGACGAACAACTCCCGCAAGGCCTCCTACAGTTGGGAGGCCCGTTTCCCCGGCGTGCACAAGAGGATCGAGGTCGACGGCGTCCCCCAGCGGGTCCGCACCAAGAAGGTCGACGGCGTGACGTACACGTACGCGACCCCGACGGTACGGGCCGGACGGACGGCGGTGGTCCAGGTGACCGGCTGACGCGCACGCCGCTCCCCGACGCGCACTCCGTCAGACCACGACGGCGCCGACCGGCGGTAGCGAAGCCGCCCCCGCCTCGTACAGCGCATGGGCCGCCCGAAGCACCAGATCGTCCCGGTGCCGGGCGGCCACGAGCTGCAACCCCACCGGCAGCCCGTCCTCGTCCACCCCCACCGGGACGGTCGCGGCCGGCTGCTGGGTCAGGTTGAAGGGGTACGTGAACGGCGTCCACCCCGTCCAGCGCCGGAATCCCGAGTTCTTCGGCACCTCCGCCCCCGCCTCGAACGCGGTGAGCGGCAGCGTCGGCGTGACCAGCAGGTCGTACCGTTCGTGGAAGAGGCCCATGCGGCGCCCCAGGTCCATCCGGACGTCCACCGCCGCCAGATACTCCAGCGCGCTCAGCCGGGCCCCCTGCCCGCAGATCTCCCGCAGCCCCGGATCGAGCGACTCCCGCTGCTCGGGGGAGAAACGCTGGATCACCCGGGCCGCCCCCGCGAACCACAGCGCGTGGAACGCCTCCACCGGGTCGCTGAAGTCCGGGTCGGCCTCCTCGACGTACGCCCCCAGCCCGGCCAGCTCCGACACCGCCCGCCGTACCGCCGCCGCGACCCCCGGCCGGACCGCCACCTGGCCGCCCAGCGTCGGTGAGAACGCCACCCGCAGTCCGCGCACGCCCCCCGAGAGGCCGGCCGTGAAAGGCCCCGGGGCGGGACCCAGCGCCGACCAGTCCCGGGCGTCCGGTGTGCCGATCACGTCCAGCAGGAGTGCCGCGTCGGCCGCGTCCCGGGTCATCGGGCCCACGTGCGACAGCGTGCCGAACGCGCTCGCGGGGTACAACGGCACCCTGCCGTACGTCGGTTTCAGGGCGAAGATCCCGCAGAAGGCCGCCGGGATGCGCACGCTGCCACCGCCGTCCGTGCCCAGGGACAGGGGCCCGGCCCCCAGGGCGACGGCCGCCGCGCTGCCGCCGCTCGAACCGCCCGCGGTGCGGGACGGGTCGTACGGGTTGCGGGTGATCCCCGAGAGCGGGGAGTCGGTCACGCCCTTCCAGCCGTACTCGGGGGTGGTGGTCTTGCCGATGAACACCGCGCCGTGCTCGCGGAGTCGGGCGACGGAGGGGGCGTCCTCGTCCCAACTCCCGGCCGGCGAGATGGTCCTGGAGCCGCGCAGAGTCGGATGGCCGCGCATCAGCAGGATGTCCTTCACCGTCACCGGGACGCCGTCGACCAGGCCCTTCGGCTCGCCCCGCCGCCAGCGCTCCGCCGACTGGGCCGCCTGCGCCAGGGCGTCCTCCTCAGTGAGGCGGACGAAGGCGTTGACCTCCGGCTGGATCAGGGCCGCCCGTTCCAGGGCCGCCCGGGTCGCCTCCACCGGGCCGAACCCGCCGGTGCGGTAGCCGTCGAGGAGCTGTCGGGCGGTGAGGCCGGTGAGGCCGGTGAGGTCGGTGAGCTGCATGAGGGGCACCCTCCCGGGAGTCAGTGACCGGGCACGTAACCGCGCTTCTTGTCGACCACGTTCAGCAGAGATCTGCCCGCCGCCCACCGCTCGTACAACTCCACGAACTGATTGCCCAGTTCGTCCCGCCAGCCGATCGTGTCCCCGCTCATGTGCGGCGAGACGATGAGGCCCGGCGCGTCCCACAACGGGCTGTCGGCGGGCAGCGGCTCGGCGGTGAAGACGTCCAGGGCCGCGGCGGCGATCCAGCGCCGGGTCAGCGCCCGCACGAGCGCGTCCTCGTCGACCAGCTGGCCCCGGCCGACGTTGATGAAGCAGGCCGACGGCTGCATCACGCCGAAGCGGTGCGCGTCGAACATGCCCTGCGTCTGCTCGGTCAGCGGCGCGGCCGCGATCACCCAGTCCGCGCGGGACATCAGCCGATCGAGGTCGTCGGGGCCGTGGATGCCGGTGCGCGGGACGCGGCCGACCAGCGCGGTGGTGATGTCGAGCGCCTTGAGGGTGCGGACGATGGCCCGGCCGATCGGGCCGGAGCCCACCACGCACGCGCGGGTGCCGCCGACCCGGCGCGCCTCGCGGTGCCGCCAGGTCCGCTCCCGCTGGAGGCCGAGGGTCTCGGGGAGGTCCTTGGCGATCGCCAGGACCAGCGCGGCCACGTACTCGGCGATGGGCTGGTCGAAGACCCCGCGCGCGTTGGTGACGACCGTGTCGGACGCGGCCAGTTCGGGGCACATCAGATGGTCGACGCCCGCGCTGGCGGTGTGCACCCACCGGGGCCGCGGTCCCGTGCCCGGCCAGGCCTCGCGGACGGCATGCGAGGCGAAGTCCCAGACGAGCAGGACGTCCGCCTCGGGCAGCCGGGCCGCCAGGCCCGCCGCGTCCGTGTGCACGATCCGTGCGTGGCCGGTGAGCCGGCCGAGCCGCGGGGGCGGGTCGGCGTCGAGGATCAGCACGGTGGGCGGGGCCTGCGTCATCGCGGGGACGGCTCCCTACGTCTGGCATGCGCGGATTGACCACGCTCGCACCCCAACCTACCGTCGTCAACACGGACGTACCCGCCGACCGTTGCCCCCTCCTCTCCTGACCTGAGGCCGGTGACTTCCCATGGACGTCTCCTTTCTGGGCGGACCTCGCCCACAGCGCGGTGTCGGCGTCGTGGCGCCCTTCGACTTCGCACTCGATCGTGAACTGTGGCGCTGGGTGCCCGACGACGTGTCCCTGCACCTGACCAGAACCCCGTTCGTGCCGGTCGAGGTCAGCCTCGACCTGGCCCGGCTGGTCAGCGAGCACGAGACACTCGGCGACGCGGTGCGCGCGCTGACCGCCGTCGCACCCGAGGTGGTCGCCTACGCCTGCACCTCCGGCAGCTTCGTCGGCGGCATCGCCGGGGAGCGCGCGATGTGCGAGGCGATGACCCGGTCCGGCGCGATGCCCGCGCTCACCACCTCCGGTGCGCTGCTCGACGCACTGACCGAGCTGGGCGTGCGGCGGCTCGCGCTGGTCACGCCGTACACGGTCTCGGTGACGCGGGTGCTCGAGGAGTACGTGGCGGAGGCGGGCGTGCAGGTCGCCGGAGTCGCGTTCATGGGGCTGACCCGGCACATCTGGCAGGTGCCGTACCGGGACGTGGTCGCCATGGCCCGGCAGGCGGTACGGCCCGGGGCCGCCGACGCCCTGTTCATCTCCTGCACCAACCTGCCCACCTACGACGTCATCCCCCAGCTGGAGGCCGAACTGCGCGTCCCCGTCCTGTCGGCCAACCAGGTCACGATGTGGGCGGCGCTGCGCAGGCTGGGTACCCGAGCCGTTGGGCCCTATCAGACGCTGATCGGTCATCGGGACGGATCGGCGCCACGGGAGTGGCCCGTACTGCCGGAAGAACAGCAGGAAGGGTGGACATGACAGCGCTCGGAATCCTCTATCCGGGGCACTCCGCGGAGGACGACTACCCGCGCATCGAACAGCTCCTCGGCAGCGACATCCGGGTGGACGTCGTCCACACCGACATCGGCGAGGACGCGCACCGGGTGGACGCGCTGCTGGAGATGGGATCGGCCCGGCGGCTGGCGGCCGGAGTGGACGAACTACGGCTCGCGGGCGCGGACGCGGTGGTGTGGGCGTGCACCAGCGGCAGCTTCGTGTACGGCTGGGAGGGCGCCCACCAGCAGATCCGTGACCTCGCCCAGGCGGCCGGGCTGCCGGCGTCGTCCACGTCCTTCGCGTTCGTGCACGCGGCGCGGGAGCTCGGGGTACGGCGGGTGGCGATCGGCGCGACCTACCCGGACGACGTGGCGCAGCTCTTCGCGGACTTCCTGCGGGCCGGAGGCCTGGAGGTCATCGGGGTCCGCCCGTCGGGGATCGTCACGGCGGCGGAGGTGGGGACCTGGGGGGAGGAGGAGGTGCTCACCCTGGCGCGGACCGCTGACGCGGAGGATGCCGAGGCGGTGCTCCTTCCGGACACGGCACTGCACACGGCGGCGCATCTTCCACTCCTGGAGAAGGCGCTGTCCAAGCCGGTGCTCACGGCGAACCAGGTGACCGTGTGGGAGGGACTGAGGCTGGCCGACCGCCGGGTGAACGAACCGGCGCTGGGCACCCTGTTCACCCGCCAACCGATCGTCCAGGTCTGACGGACCCCCGTACCAGGGGGCTCCGCCCCCCGGACCCCCGTGCCCCTGCCCACCCACCACCCGGCTCGGCCGGCTCGAAGGTGCCGTCCGGGGCGGAGGCGTCGGCTCGATCGGTGTGGAGGAGCCATATGGGGTGGGGGTTGTGGGGTCGGTCGGTGTGGCGGGGCTGTCTGGGGTGAGGGTTGTCGGTTTGGTTGGTGTGGCGGGGCTGTCTGGGGTGGGGGTTGTGGGCTCGGTTGGTGTGGAGGGGCTGTCTGGGGTGGGGGATGCCGGTTTGGTCGGTGTGGCGGGGCTGTCTGGGGTGGGGGATGTCGGCTCGGTCGGTGTGGCGGGGGCGTCTCGGGTGGGAGGGGCTCGGTCGGTGTGGAGGGGGCCGGGGGCCTTCCAGCGGTGTCAGGAATAACCGGAGCCATCCTCCTGTTACCGCCCACCAGTACAGCTCACGGTCGCAAACAGGAGGCTCTCACCGTGTCGGCAGACGAGATCCGGGGCATCACGCACGGGACCGCCCCCGTCCCCCTCTCCGTACTGGACCTGGTGACCGTCGGCACCGGCAGTACGGCAAGCGACGCCCTGCGCACCAGCGTGGAGCTCGCGCGGCTCTCCGAGGCGCGCGGTTTCCAGCGGTTCTGGGTCGCCGAGCACCACTCCATGCCCGGTGTGGCCTCCTCCTCGCCCGCCGTGATCCTCGCCCACCTCGCCGCCCACACGGAGCGCATCCGGCTGGGTTCGGGCGGGGTCATGCTGCCCAACCACGCGCCGCTCGTCATCGCGGAGCAGTTCGGCACGCTGGAGGCGATGGCCCCGGGGCGGGTCGACCTGGGCCTCGGCCGGGCGCCGGGCACGGACGGGGCCACCGCGGCCGCCCTCCGCCGTACCCAGACCCTCAACGAGGGCGCCGACGACTTCCCCCAGCAGCTCGCCGAGCTCACCCGGTTCCTGGACGACGACTTCCCGGAGGGGCACCCGTACCGCCGGATCCACGCCATCCCCGGCCCCGTCCAGAGCACCAGCCCCGGCGGTGTGCAGTCCCCGCACCGGCCGGTCGTCTGGCTGCTCGGCTCCTCCGGCTTCAGCGCCCGGCTCGCCGGCATGCTCGGGCTGCCGTTCGCCTTCGCGCACCACTTCTCCGCGCAGAACACCATCCCGGCCCTGGACCTCTACCGCGAGTCCTTCACCCCGTCCGCCGTCCTCGACGAGCCCTACGCCCTCATCGGCGTCTCCACGCTCGCCGTGGACGAGGAGCGCGAGGCCCGGCGCCAGGTTCGGGCCGGCGCGGTGAACATGCTGCGGCTGCGCACCGGGCGGCCCGGTCTGTTCCCGGACCCGGACGACGTCGAGAACCACGAGTTCTCCCCGATGGAGGAGGAGTTCGTGCACTCCTGGACCGCCAACATCGTGCACGGCACCGCCGACGAGGTGCGCGCCGGTCTCGACGACCTCCAGAAGCGCACCGGCGCCGACGAGCTGATGCTCACCACGCATGCCCACCGCGGCGAGCTGCGTCTGCGCTCCTACGAACTGATCGCCGACGCCTACGGTTTGCCGACCGGGGTGTCCGCGTAGGTCCGGGTGCCCAGCAGCTCGGAGATACGATCCGGCGCCACCGGCCGGGAGTACAGCCACCCCTGGCCGGTGTCGCAGCCGATGTGGCGCAGCCGGGAGGCCTGCGCCGAGGTCTCCACGCATTCGGCGGTGACGGTGAGGCCGAGCCGGTGGGCCAGCTGGATCATCGCCTCCACCACGACCTCGTCGGCGGGGTTCGGACGGTCGCCCGGGTCGTCGTACTGGAATCCCCGGACGAAGGAACCGTCCAGCTTGAGGACCGAGACCGGGAGCCGGCTGAGGTAGGCGAGGTTGGAGTAGCCGGTGCCGAAGTCGTCGATGGCGATGCGGACGCCCATGTCGCTGAGGGCCTGAAGCGCCTGCAGCGGCCGGCCGGCCGAGCCCATCACCGCCGACTCCGTCAGCTCCAGCTGGAGCAGATGCGGCGCCAGGCCGGTCTCGGCGAGGGTCTGCGCCACGTCCGCGACCAGGTCGGAGTCCCAGACCTGGCGCACTGCCACGTTCACGCTCACGAAGATCGGTGGCTCGTCGGGGTGGTCCAGCTGCCACCGGCGGGCCTGCCGGCAGGCGGTGGTCAGGGCCCAACGGCCGAGCGGGACGATCGAGCCGTCCTCCTCCGCCAATCCGATGAACCGATTCGGCGCTAGTGTGCCGAACTGCGGATGATTCCATCGGACCAGCGCTTCGACCCCGCTCAGCCGCCCGTCCTCCATGCCCACCAGCGGCTGGTACTCGAGCACGAACTCGCCGCGCTCGATGGCCGGGCGGAGGGTGGAGGAGAGCGCCTGGCGGGTGACCAGGTGGGCGTTGCGTTCCGGGTCGAAGAGCGTCCAGCGGGACTTGCCGTCGGCCTTCGCCCAGTAGAGGGTCGTGTCGGCGGCCTGCATCAGACCGGTGGCCGTCGTACCCGCCGCATGGCGCTCCACCACCCCGATCGAGGCCGACAGGGAGAGTCGCTGGCCGGCCAGGTCGAACGGCGCCTGGAGAGCCGCCAGCGCCGACTCGGCCAGATCGGCCAGCTGCTCCGTGCCCGTCGAGTCCTCGACCAGCAGGGCGAACTCGTCGCCGCCGAGCCGGGCCACCAGCGGCGCCCCGGCCCGCGCGAAGCCGGCCTCGTCGGCGACTCGGGTCAGCCGTTCGGCGACGGCGGCCAGCAGCCGGTCGCCCACCCGGTGGCCGAGGGTGTCGTTGACCGCCTTGAAACCGTCAAGGTCCAGGTAGCACAGGCCGATTCGGCCGGTGCCGCCCTGCTCGTACGACTCCGCCTCCAGCGCGGCCGAGAGACGCTCGAAGAACAACGTCCGGTTGGGCAGCCGGGTCACCGGGTCATGCATCTGCAAGTGCCGCAGCCGGGCCTGGAGTTCGCGGCGCGCACTGATGTCGGAGACCGACAGCAGCACGCCCGGGGCGTCCTTCGCCAGCGGGGATACGGTGACCTGGACCCACAGTGAGTGCCCGTCGGGGTGCTTGAGCCGGCGGGTGCAGCGCAACTTGGCCTGCCGGCCGCGCAGTACCTCGCGATAGGCGTGCCAGGTACGGGCGTCGGAGGCCAGGTCCACCAGATCCGCGGCGATCCGCCCGGTCAGGCCGGCCGGCTCGCTGCCGATCAGGGTGCCGAACGCCGCGTTGGCGGTGCTGACCAGCCCTTCGCGGTCGACGACGGCCAGGGGCAGCGCGGCGGCCGTGAAGGCGTGCTCGTATGTCTTCGGATCCGGCATCTCGCCTGTCGGCTGTGCCGGCTGTGCCGGCTGTGTCGTCTGTGTTGTCTCTGCTGTCTCGCCTGTCTTCGGGTCGGTCGTCTCGTTGTACGACTTCCGACTGATGTTGTCACTCTCTGTGACGGCGGACCGGTCGAGGTCTGCCGCGGGCGTCGGCCCTTCGGACGTTCCGCTCACCGCTCGCTCCCGCAGTGCACTCGATCTCTGTCCGTGCAGGAAAGTGTGCCGATCATAGAGGCTGGCCCGAGGGCCTTCCAGCCACTGTCCAGTGTCCACGATGAAGCACCGGTTCTGACAGATCGTTTCTGCCCGCACCTGGACGGGTTCTTGAGCCGCCTGGCCACTTGTGACGTTCCGTGAGTTTCCCGGGGTGTCGGCCGTTCGGGTTCCTCACCCTTCTGGTGCAGGTAAACAGGTCATATGAGGACAAACTCGCACAGGCTGGGTGGCGGTGTCCCGCGAACCGCCCCGGAGGTCCTTCCGTGCCGCGTCTCCTGCTGCGCAGCTCCGCCGCCGTGTTCACCACGATGTCGGCGCTCGTCGCAACGACGATCCTGACCGGACCGTCGGCCGCCGAGCCGTTCTCCACGGCTCCCTGCGCCCTGCACCGCACCGACGCGCACCACTCCGAGGGCGTCGACACCTGGAACGCCGGCTACACCCGCCCCACCCACCCGCTCTCGGCCGTGATGGTGTTCCTCTCCTTCCCGGACGCGCCCCCGCGCACCACCCCCGCGGAGCTGGCCGCCGACCACTTCCCGGCCACCAGCCGCTACTTCGACCAGGCCTCCTACGGGAAGTTCACCATCCGGCTGCACCCGCTGACGCACTGGCTGCGGATGCCCCGGCCCTCGGTCGCCTACGGCATGAAACGCGACTGGAACCTGGTGCTGCGGGCCGCCTACCTGCGGGACGCGTTCGCGGCGGCCGATCCCGAGGTCGACTTCTCGCGCTACGACGTCGTGTACCTGGTGGCCGATCCGGACGCGCCGGGCGTCGACTCCGACGCCACGAAGGTGGTCAACCTGGACGTCCCCGTGCACGTCGACGGCACGGACATCCGCCGGGTCGTCACCGTCTTCGAGAGGCACCCGCCGGACCGGCTGGTTCTCGCCCATGAGACCGGGCATGTCTTCGACCTCCCCGACCTCTACCACCGCCCGGTGGACGGCAAGGGCGACTGGGACACCTACGTCGGCGACTGGGACCTGATGGGCAGCCAGTTCGGGCTGTCCCCGGACCTCTTCGCCTGGCACAAGTGGAAGCTCGGATGGCTGGATCCGCGCCAGGTGGTGTGCGTACGGGGGACCCGGCCGACCCGGCTGACCCTGGAGCCGCTGTCGGCGGGACCGGGGGTGCCGGAGGCGGGCGCCGCGGGCGCGCCGGCCTTCGGGCTCGGCGACGGCACCAAGCTGGCGGTGGTGCGCACCGGGCCCGACAGCGTGCTGGCCTTCGAGGCGCGGGGCGCGTCCGGGAACGACAGCGCGGCCTGCCGGCAGGGCGTCCTCGTCTACCGGGTCCGCGACGAGACGGCCTCCGGCGGCGGCCCGATCGAGGTGGTCGACGCCCATCCGCGCACCGAGGCCTGCTGGGAGAACTCCGTCTACCCGCCGCTCGCCGACGCCCCGGTCGCCCTCGGCGAGAGCTTCACGGTCCCGGGGGACGGCGTGCGGGTCGAGGTGGAGGGGCGGACGGCGTCCGGCGCGTGGAACGTGAAGATCACGCCGAGGGAGCTGGACTGACACGCGGGCGAAGGGCGCGGAAACACGAAAGGCCAAGCTCGCAAGAGCTTGGCCTTTCGCCTACTTCGCGTGCGCCGCCAGGGACTCGAACCCCGGACCCGCTGATTAAGAGTCAGCTGCTCTAACCAACTGAGCTAGCGGCGCCTGCTGACGTCGTAGACCTTAGCATCCTGATCGGTGGGAGGAAAAATCGATATCCGCACGGCCGAGCGGGCCGCCCGCACCGCCGCCCAGAGCAGGATTTCCGGTCCGGGGAGCCAGGGCTGCCGGGTGTCCGGGCCGACCAGCCAGCGCGCGCCGGCCGGGGCGGGGGAGCGGTCGCCGTTCAGTGCGGGGACGGTCACCGCGTCGCCGGTGCCGTGGTACAGCAGCGGCGGTACGGCCTGGCCGCGGCCGCCCCACTCCTCCCAGCCCAGGAGTGTCGGCAGCCGGGCAGCGGTGCCGGGGGCGGCGAACAGGAGCATCCGGCCCCGGAACACCGCGACCGGCCCGGAGCCCGGCCCCTCGTCCCACAGCCGGTCCAGCATGCGGCGGCCGAACACCGCCGGGGCGTTCACCACGTCGAACACCGAGCCGCAGGGCAGGACGACCGGGGCGTCCGGGTACTCCTCCCACAGGGCGAGCGTGCTCCGCGGATACGTTCCTGCCGAGGCGAGCCAGGTGGCTCCGTCGGGGGTGACCCCGGCGGCGTCGGAATGGCCGCCAGGGCCGTGGAGTGGCGTCTCGTGCGGTGTGCTGCTCATAGGGAATTGATACCCATCGTGAGCCGGTGCTCGCCGTGAGTTGCGGAAAACCGGGACGGGAGGGAGCGGAGGGGGGTATCTTGCCCGGCTGGCATATGCCGCGGGCGGTCCCGCTCCGCGGAGGCGGCTACTAGACGGGCTCCGCCGGCTCCGCGTCCTCGCTGCCCTTCAGCAGGTCCCGGCCGAACTCGACCATCTTCTTCGCGTAGTCCTCGGTCCACTCGGCCTGCGCGGCGATGTCGGCCGGGGTCAGCCGGTCGAAGCGGCGCGGGTCGGCGAGCTGGGCGGCGGCCATGGCCTGGAACTCCACCGCGCGGTCGGTGGCCACACGGAACGCCTGGGTCAGCTCGGTCGCGCGCGCCAGCAGCGCCCCGGGGTCCTCGAGCGACTCCAGGCCGAAGAAGTGCTCCGGGTCGGCGACCGCCGCCACCGGCTCGAAGAGCAGGTGCGCGGGGCGTAGCCGCGGCTCGTTCCGACGCGGCGTGGGCTCCGCCATGTCTGGTCCTCCTCGTACGGTTCGGTGCCTACGGTTCGATGGCCACCGTCCATTCTCTCGCGCCCGCGCAACCCCATCCCAAGGCCGTCGGCTGACTCTCCGCTCGGCCTGGCCCCCGAGAACACCCGGCCCCGGGCCGGGCGGGCCGGTCACCGCGTGGTTCACTTTCCAGCCGTCGGGGCGGTATGTGTCGGCCGCCTCCGCCAGACGGGGGGTGAGCGAGGCCTTCGTCAGGGCCGCCGGCTGACTCGGTGTTCGGCCGGGTGGGCCAGGACCGCGTGGTTCGCCTCCCAGCCGTCCGGGCTGTGTTTGTCGGCCGTCTCCGGCGGTGTGCCGGACTCCGTCCGGCGGACGGAGTGGTGGGCGGGGTGTTCGTCAGGGCCGCCAGGCCACTCGGTGTTCGGCCAGGTGGGCCAGGACCGCGTGGTTGGCCTCCCAGCCGTCCGGGAATTTGACGAGCGTGCCCAGCTGGACCGGTTCTGTCGACGGGTAGTCGTCCAGGAGGTCGGTCACGCCGGCTCGGCAGATCACGATGCAGGCCTGGCGGTGCCGGGAGGCCAGGACGCACAGGCGGCCGGTCTCCAGGTGGAAGGCGGTGGCGTCGGGGCGGCCGGAGAGCGGGTGGAGGACGACCGTCACGTCGTACTCGCGGCCCTGGAGGCGATTCGCGGTGTCGACGGTGATGTCCGTCACGCCCAGCTCCGCCAGGGCCGCGCGGACCGCCGCCGCCTGGTCCCGGTGGGCCGTGCCGACGGCGATCCGGTCGGCGGTGAGGGGGGACGGGTCGGGTGAGCGTTCGGACAGAGCCGCTCCGCCCCGGTCGAGGAGTCGTCGTACCACCGTCGCCACCGCCCGGACCGCCTCCGGGTCGGTGCGCGGGGTGTGCCGGGCGGGCAGTTCCAGCAGGCCCCAGCCGGACTCCGCCGCTTCGTCGATCACCCGGTCGGGTCCGGAGCCGTCGGAGGCGACGGCGAAGGCCAGCCGGCGGTCACCGTGGTCGGTGCCGCTGCGGAACGGGGTGTACGGGTAGAACGCGCCCGAGACGAGCGGGGCGGCGGAGGCGGGCAGGCGCCAGGAGACCGGGAGCCGGTGCTGCGGGAGGCCCGGGTTGTGGGCGAGGAGGGTGGAGACGGCCGAGGCCGAGGGGTCGTACGACAGGCCCGCCCACTGATCGCTGCCCACCGTCGCGAACGGGTCCAGCTGGCCGGGGTCGCCCACGAACAGCGCCCGCTCGAACAGCCCGGCCACGGCGAGCAGCGAGTCCGAGCGCATCTGGTACGCCTCGTCGACGATCGCGTGCCGCCAGGGCTCGTCCACCGTGACATGCGCCCACTTCGCGGCGGTGGACAGCACCACCGGCGCCTCCCTGAGGTCGGCCGCCTTCGCCGACTTGCGGACGTTCGGCAGGTCGTCCAGCGCCTTGTCGTACGGGTCGGCGTCACTGCTGTGCAGCCGGCCGACCGGCAGCTCCGGGTTCTTCTCGGCGAGCCTGAGGACCAGGTCGTCGACCTGCGCGTTCGTCTGCGCGACCACCATCAGCGGGCGGCCCGCAGCGGCGAGTTCGAGGGCCGCGCGGACCACCAGCGTGGACTTTCCGGCACCCGGCGGGGAGTCCACGACCACGCCCCGGTCGGTGCCGTGCAGGGTGTCGTGGAGGATCGCGTCGGTGGCGCGGGTGGCGGCCGCACCCGGGTCGAAATCGACGTCGGCCGTCACAGCACGTCCTCCTCGGTCACCGTGTCGGCCGCCTCCGAGGCGGCCTCGCCCGGCGGGCCGCCGTGGGTCCACGGGGTCGCCTCCGGGTCGGGCAGCTTCGCCCCGCCGCGCTGCTCGTGTTCGAACAGGGTGAAGATGAGCCGGTCGCCCTTCTCCGGGACCGACCCGACCTCCGGCTCCTTGCCCCGGCCCATCTTGTCCAGGACCCGGAGCACCAGGACCCCCTCGGCCTCGTACCCGACGAACTCCACGGACTGCGGCTTGCCGCCCAGCGAGCGGTACGCCTTCGCGCGCTCCCCGAGATGCGGCCGGTCCTCCGTGCGCAGGGTCACCAGCGGGCGCGGGCTCGGCCGCTTGCCCTCGCTGTACGCCATGACGACATCGAGGACCTCACCCGCGAACGCCTCCCCGGTCAGCCGCCGCCCGGCCATCACCAGCGGGTCGTCCAGCGCCTCCTGGGCGTCCAGCCGGGCCTGTTCGCGCTCGCGGGTGGCCAGCTTGTTGGCGGCGGTGACCGCGTCGTCCCGGCGCGGCTGCGGCGGCTCACCGGCCAGCACCCGGTCCCGGTGGCCGGTGAACGACCAGCGGTCGCGGGTCCACCGCTCCTCGACCCGGGCACCCTCCGGCAGCCGGTGCAGCAGATCAAGGCCGCGCCAGACCGCGTCCCAGGTGGGCCGGGTCCGGCTGGCGACGAGGTCGCGGATCTCCTGCTCGGCGGCGGTGAGGATCGCCAGCCGGTCGTCGGCCTGGAGGCCGTCCTCGGCGGCGGCCAGGGCGGTACGGGCGCGGTCGTACCGCTCGAAGGCGGGGGCCAGCAGCTTGTTGTCGAACGCCGGGTCGGTGGCCGGACCGGCCGGCGGGCACAGCAACTGACCCTCGCCGTCCCGGGCCAGTTCGGCCACGCGCGCCGCCGTCGCGCCCGTGCTGCCGTCCGGAGGGCTGATCCAGGCGAGCAGCGCGCCCAGGTGCTGGTCCTCGACGCCGGACTGCCCGGTCGCCCAGTGCCGGGAGAGCAGGTCCGTCATGGCGAGGAGGAGGGAGGAGCCGGGGACGCGGGCGCGCTCGCCGAAGTGGGTGAGCCAGCGGCCGAGCAACGGCACCCGGGGCGGGGCCGGGTAGGGCGCCTCCGGGTCCTGCTCCGCCGTGCGCCGGAAACGCGTCGACCGCCCCAGCAGCCGTACGTACTCGATGCCCGTGCGGCCCGGGACGATCAACTGGGGTGCGTCCGCGCACAGTTCCACCTCGACCTTGACCCGCTTGCCGGTCTCCGGGTCGGTCTCGGTGCGCTCGGCCGCCTCGACCGAGCCGGCGTAGGAGTCCAGGTACGGCAGGACGACGTCGGCCAGCTCGGCGAGGAACGCGAACCGCAGATCGCGGTCGCGCGGCTGCGGTACGACCAGCAGGCGCGGAGCGTCCCGGTCGGTGCCGACCAGGGCGCCGAGCGGCGCACCCGCCTCACCCGAGGTGGTGAGCGGCACGAAGACGAGGGGGTGCCCGGACAGATGCCGGTGGCGGACGGTCGCGGCGGGCTGGGCGGTGCCCGTGCTCACGGCTTCGAGCCGGGCGAGGGTGGTGATCAGGGACACGCGGCCCCCTGGGCGCTCAGCGCTTCGGCGCGCAGGGCCGCCGCCCGGCGCAGGGCTGCCACCGCCGGGTCGTCCGGGTCGCCGCTCTCGCCGCGCGCCGCCGACAGCACGTCCTCGACGGTGGCCAGCCCGCCCAGCTCGGCCCGGACCGCGCGGCCGAGCGTGGTGACCTCGTCGGCCGCGCGGGAGCGCTGCCGGCAGTGGAAGGCCAGTTCGCAGGCGGACAGGCACTCGGGCGCGTAGGCCGCAGGGACCGCCTCGACGGCCGCCGTCAGCTGCTCGGCGGGCAGGCCCGGCGCGAAGCAGGTGCCCTCCGGGAGGGTGTCGGCGATGTCCTGGATGCGGGTGAGCCGGGCCAGCTGGCGGGCGGTGACCGCGCGCTGCTTGCGGACGTCGACGGCGGCGGCGGTGGGCAGGTTGGAGAAGTCCTTGGGGCAGACCAGCAGCACGTCGTGCCGCACCCGCGGGGCGGGGTCGAGCCGGGCCGCGACCTCCTCGAGGGCCAGTACGTACACCGCCGCCTGCCGGGCCGCCGCCCCCACCTTCGCCGGGTCCGCCGAACCGTCCAGCATCGGGAAGGACTTGATCTCCACGACCGTCCAGCTGCCGTCGGGGTGCACGACCACCGCGTCCGGCTCCAGGAACGCCGGCGAACCGGCCACCTGGAGGGCCAGCATCGGATGGTCCAGGAGAACCCAGCCGCCCGCCTCGCTGTCCCGCTCGCCGTCTCCCCCGCCGTCCGTGTCGCCTGGCGCGGCAGCCTCGCGCAGCGCCAGTGCCGTACGGGCCGTACGCCCCTCGGGGCCGATCGCGGACAGGTCGGGCACGGCCGCCCGCTCGGCCGGCTCGGCGCCCGGGTCGAGGTGTTTGCGCACCAGCCGCAGCAGCTCCGCCCCGCCGTCCGCCTTCACCTTCGCCTCGAAGGCGTTGCCCCGGGTCAGCGCGAACTGCGACTGGCCGAAGCCCGACGGTGCGCCGAGGGCGCTCGCCAGCGCGGTCTTGTCCACCCCGGCGCCGTCCAGGATCGCCCGCCTTCGGCAGCCCGGGTTCGCGGCGAGCGCCGCGAGGGCGCGCGCGTCGAGGGCCTTGGCGGGGACGTCGGGGCCGCGCAGCTCAGCGAGCTGGTGCCGGAGCGCCTTCCCCCGCGTCGGTGGGGGAGGCGTTCGGTTCGGCTCCGGAGGCGAGCCGGGACTCGCGCTGCGATGGAATGCGCTCACCCGCCGAAGTCTGGCATCCGCCACTGACAATCGGGGAAACTGCGCCGCCGGAGCGTGCTGCGACCAGTGAGGTGCCCCGGGTCACCCGGACCCGGACGAATTCCGCGGCCCGCGTCACATACGGCGTGAGCAGGTAGCCGACGCCCATCACGAACACGCCCGCGACCGCGTCCAGGAAGTAGTGGTTGGCGGTGCCCATGACCACGAGCGCGGTCAGCAACGGGTAGGCCACACCGAGCACCTTGGTCAGGCGGTTGCCGCCGTGCCGCCACAGCATGACCCCGCACCACAGCGCCCAGCCGCAGTGCAGGCTCGGCATCGCCGCGTACTGGTTGGTCATGCCGCCGAGACCGCGCGGGGCGCTGGCGTCGCCGCCCCACCAGCCGTACGAGCTGTACTGCGCCATCGTGTCGACGAAACCGTGGTTCGCGTCCAGCAGCCGGGGCGGGCAGGTGGGCAGCAGGGTGAAGCCGATCAGGCCGATGAACGTGGACGTCATCAGCCAGGTGCGGGCCCGCCGGTAGACCTCGGCGCGCTTGCGGAACAGGAACACCAGGATCAACGGGGTGACCAGGTAGTGCAGCGAGGCGTACCAGAAGTCGGCCGGTATGCCGAGCCACGCCTCGCGGGTGAACAGGCGGTTGAGCGGGTGCTCCGCGTTGAGGTGCAGGGCCTTCTCGATGCGCAGGATCGCCAGACCGTGGTCGACGGCGGTGGTGGTGTCCCCGCGCGCGAGCAGGCGGCCGGCCGAGTAGCAGCCGTACACCAGCAGGATCAGCGGCAACTCGGTCCACCAGCGCAGTCGGGTTGGCGCAGTCACCTCGGTGCCCGGTTTCTCGGTCTGCGGCATCCGACTGCCTCCCCCTTCTCGTCCCTGTCTGCGCGGCACCCGGCGGGCCGACCGTGACACTTTACGTTGCGCGCATTCCCGCCCATGCAGGGCGCTCAGCCCTCAAAGACGCGGAGACCGCCCGCCGGGTTGCCCGTTCCCGGCGGGTTCCCAGCGTGGGTGATGATGGAGGTGTCCCGCCTCCGAATTTCTCCCGAAAGGTTCTCCCTCCATGGCACCGCGCATCCTGCTGGCCCGGCACGGACAGACGGAGTGGTCGCTGTCCGGCAAGCACACCGGCAGGACCGACGTACCGCTCCTGGAGGAGGGCCGGCGGGGCGCCAAGCTGCTGGGCGAGCGTCTGCACCGGCCGCCGTACGACGGTCTCGCGGACGCCGAGATACGCACCAGCCCGCTGGCACGCGCGCGTGAGACGTGCGAACTCGCCGGGTTCGGCGAGCGGGCCGAGCGGTGGGACACGCTGATGGAGTGGGACTACGGGGCGTACGAGGGCCTGACCCCGGCGCAGATCCAGGCGGTCCGGCCGGGCTGGCTGATCTGGCGGGACGGGGTGCCCGGGGGCGAGTCCCTGGCGGAGATGACCGCGCGGGCGGACGAGACCGTCGCCTGGGCCCGGTCGGCCGATCGGGACGTACTGGTGTTCGCCCACGGGCACATCCTGCGGTCGATCGGGGCGCGGTGGCTCGGGCTGCCGCTGGACTTCGCGGCACGGATCCGCCTGAACCCGACATCGCTGTCGGTGCTCGGGTGGGCCTACGGGGAGCCCGCGATCGAGAGCTGGAACGACTCGGGGCACTTGGCGGGCTGACCGTGGGTGGGGCCGGGTTTCGCTTACCGGCGCAGGCTGGGTCGGCTGACAAGACGCCCGCGGCTACAGCGCCCCTTCAGGGGCGCGGGGCCGTGTCAATGTGCGGCTACCGCCGCGTGGGGGGCGACCAGCCCCCACGCACCCGCAGCCGCACGACCACCTGTGGACCCCCTCGGCCCTACACAACCCTCGGTGTCGACGCGTGCCGGTCCAGGAACTCCTGGACCCCACTCGCCCGCCGATGCGGCAGCAGCACCCGCGCCGTGCCCGCCAGCATCCCCTGGATCCGGGACGACTGGACCTGGCCCAGCAGGTCCAGGACCCGCAGCCCCGCCATCGCCGCCTCGTCGGGACGCCCCCCACGGGCGAGGTCGTCCGCGAGCTCGGCCGTGTACAGCGCGATGTTCCTCGTGAAGTGCGGATCCTGCAGCTCGGCGGCCCTGCGCGCATGCCGCGAGGCCCGCCGCCAGTCGCCCAGCGTGGACCAGCACTGCGCCTCCAGGCCCTCCAGCTCGGCCTCTCCGTAGAAGCTCATCCACTCGGGGTCGGCGTCCGAGTGGCCTCGCTCGAAGAGGGCCTGCGCCCGGACCAGGGCCTGCTCGCAGCCGGTGCGGTCGGCGAGCCCGGCCCAGCCGCCCGCCTCACGCAGCGCGAGCAGGGACATCAGGCGGGCCGAGCCCAGCGGCCGGCCGACCCGCTGTGCGGCCTGCGCCGCGCGCACCGCTTCCCGTGGCCGGCCCGCGTCCCGCGCGAGGAACGCCGTGTTGCAGAAGGCGTGCGCCTCCAGCCCCGGGTCCCCGGTCATCCGCGCCGTCGCCAGTGCCTCCGCGTAGTGCGAGCGGGCGTCGTCGAAGCGGCCGGAGTCGTGGGCCAGCCAGCCCACCGAGATGGCCAGTTCACCGGCGCCCGAGTGCAGGCGGTCGGCGGTCGTCTGCCGGGTCGCGCCGGCGTCCAGCAGCGCGTACGCCGCGCGCAGCGGAGCCGCCGCGCGCCGGTACAGTCCGTCCGCGCCGTGCCGGTCGTCGAGCAGGCGGATCCGGCGTACGGCCTCCTCCAGGGCGGCCGCGTGCGAGGATCCGGCACGGTGTAGCGGCCGGTCCGCCGCCATGGCGTCGATGGTGGACCCCAGGGGGCCCAGCGTGGCGGCGGCCACTGTGGCGCCTCCGCCGGTCATGAATAGGCGACGCAGCACGTCGCTCTCCTCGTAGTTGTCGTGCGTCTCGTACGTGTTCTGCGGGTGATGCGTGTCATGCGGTTGAAACCCGTCCGGCGGCTGAAATCCGTCCGGCGGGTCATACGGCTCGACGGCCTCTTGCGTCTCACCTCTCACGAGTGCGAGGGGCGTGTCCCCGGGCGGCCGTGCCCCGCGTCCGCGGACGGACGAGCGGGGCGCGAAGCCGAGGTCGGCGAGCGTACGACCGGGGAACATGTGCAGGAACACCCGTTCGTACGCGTAGTTCGGGCAGCGGATCTCACCCGCCTCGACCCGGCCGATGTAGCGCGCGTCACAGCTCACCCGCTCGCCGATCTCGCGGGCGGCACGCCGAACCAGCGCGGCGAACTCGGCCGGCGAGTGCCGGCCGCGCAGTTGCCGGAAGGCGAGGTTCGGCCGTACCGGCCGATCGGGCTGCGACGGGGTCGTGGTTGACGACGCCATGGCCGGGTCCTCTCGTGCGAACCGTCGAACCATGCCGGACTCGTGGTGAGTTGTCCGAGTGGACCCTTGATTCCGGCGGGCAAGAACGTACCTGCTGTGTCGGACTCGTGACGCTGGGTTTGGCTACAAACCGGATATCTCATGCACGATCTGCCATGAACTGCCATCCTTTGCGGCTGACTTCCGCCGTAGCCGTTGACGCGGTGGCGCGTTGGACGTCATGGACTGCAAGAGGGCTGCGCGGTGGAGGCCGGGATGGAGACCAGCCAGAGCAACGATCCTTGTACGCCGTCGACGACTTCGGCGGCAGACGATGCGGGGTGCGACCTCGTGACGGTGCCGGCCCGGCAGGGCCTGGAGGCGGTCGACATCCTGCGCCGGGGGGCCGGGGAGGCGGTGGGGCCCGTACTGCACGACGACGGGGGCGACACCCTCGGCTTCGTGGTGCCGGCCGGTACGGCGGCGGGCTGGGACGTCCCCGGCAGCACCTGTACCGGCACCGACGGGCGCGGGTTCCGGCTCAACCCCCAGCCGCCGGTCGAGGGCTCCGACTGGCTGCTGCCGCCGGGCGAGGCCGATCTCGCGACGGACCCGGCGGTGCTGCGCCGGGCGCTCGGGGAGGCGGCCAGGCTGATCAAGGCAGCGGACGGCTGCTGCTGAATTTCCGGTACGGCCGCCGCCTGCGAAAATGGTGGAATGGCCAAGTCCAGGAACTCGCGGCGCCGGTCGGCCGCCGCCGAGGCCGTTGTCGAGACCGTCGACGGCGGTCTCGCCCAGCTCATACCCGACCCCGAGCGCGGCCGTGCCTGGACCCTGCTCATCGACGGCGCCCCGCAGTCACACGTAGACCTGGACGATCCCGCGTACCTCTCCTTCGAGTACCAGCGCCGCCTTGGCCATGTGATCGACCTGGTCGCGCCGCCGGGCAGACCGGTGCAGGTGGTGCACCTCGGGGGCGGGGCGTTCACGCTGGCGCGGTACGTCGCGGCGACCCGGCCCCGGTCCACGCAGCAGATCGTCGAACGGGACGCGGCCCTCGTCCAACTGGTCCGGCGGGAGCTGCCGCTGGATCCGAACGCGCGGATACGGGTGCGGTCCGTGGACGCCCGGGAAGGGCTGGGCAAGGTGCCGGAGGGGTGGGCGGACCTGGTGATAGCGGATGTGTTCAGCGGGGCGCGCACGCCGGCGCACCTGACGTCCACGGAGTTCCTGGACGAGGTCCGCAGAGTCCTGCGGCCGGGAGGTGCCTACGCCGCGAACCTCGCGGACGGGCCGCCGCTCGCGCACCTCAGGGGGCAGATCGCCACGGCGGGGGCGCGGTTCGCGGAGGTCGCGGTGGTGGCGGACGCGGGGGTGTGGCGGGGCAAGCGGTTCGGCAACGCGGTGCTGGTCGCGGCCGATGTGCCGTTGCCCGTTGGTGAGCTGACTCGGCGTAGTGCTTCCGATCCGCACCCTGGGCGGGTCGAACACGGCCGGGGGCTGAGGGACTTCACCGGTGGTGCGGTTGCCGTGACCGACGAGGCGGCGGTGGCTTCGCCCGCTCCGCCGGCATCGGCTTTCCGCTGAGGCTGACGGCCGGCGCGGGCTGGGTGCGTACCTGCGGCGGTGGCCGCATGGTCGACACCGCGCGGGGACGGGGATGACCTCCGAGGCGTCGGCAGGCCAGGACCGCCCGGTGCGCGCGGGCTCCACCGTGCCCCACTCGCCCGGCTATTGGTCGAGCACGCGCCGGAGCAGCTTTTCGAAGGTGGTCAGCTGGGTGGGAGTGGCCGTGCCGATCGCGGTGAGAAGCCGGGCGGTGCCCTCGTTGAGCTGCTTGACGGTATCGGCGCCCGCGGTGGTGAGTGAGATGCGCTTGGCGCGAAGGTCGTCGGGGTCGGGTTCGACGGCGACGAGGTCGCGTTCGCGCAGTCGCTGCACCACGCCCGTGAGATTGGACGGGTCGCAGCCCATGCGCTGGGCCAGTTCACGGATGGAACCGGGCTGGGCTGCGGTTCCGAGAAGGATGGCCTGGGTCCGGGTGAGGCCGAGTTCGCCGGCGTGGGAGTCCATCTCGTGCGCGTAGGTCGCGACGAGCAGCCGCATCAGTTGCTGGACGGCCGCCAGCTGGGCGCTGGTGTCCTGTGCCTGCCTGGTTCCCATGGGTTGGCTGTCCTCACGTCCCCTTGCCGGTCGAAGAACCATGGTAACCGGGTGCCGGAAGGCGCAGAAGCATGGTTCCACTCGAGCAGGATTACATGAAGACATCATGCGTAGTCGGACCGTTTTGCATGAGGTCTTCATGTATGTAACCTACAGCCTCACAGAGCCCCGCGGTGCCTCGCGCCGCCATCTGAACGAGGAGGACCTGCCTTGCGCGCCATTTTCGTTACCGGTTTCGGATCACCCGACGTTCTTCGCGTCGAGGAGCGGCCCGTCCCCGAGCTGTCCCCGGGCGAGGTGCTCGTCGAGGTCAGGGCTGCCGGCGTCAATCTCATGGACAGCTACATGCGTCGCGGCCTGGTGGAAGGTGTCGTACCGCCGGTGCCGCTGGGAGTCGACGGCGCCGGGGTGGTCATCGCCGTCGGCGCCGACTCCACGGCCCGGATCGGCGACCGGGTCGCCTGGCAGTTCGTGCCGGGCAGCTACGCCGACATGGTGGCGGTCCCGCACGAGCGCCTCGTCCCGATTCCCGACGACGTGACCTTCGAGGCCGCCGCGGGTGGGCTGATGCAGGGGCTGACGGCACAGCACCTGTCCCACGACGCCGTTCCCGTTCCCAGCGGCACGGTGGCGCTGGTGCACTCCGCCGCCAGCGGTGTCGGCCGCATGCTGACGCAGTTGATCACCGCCCGCGGTGCGCGTGTGATCGCCACGGTCTCCCGCGCCCACAAGGCACGCTCGGCTGCGGAGGCGGGCGCCTGGAGGGTGCTGGTCCGTGACGAGACCGCGGACCTGGGTGCTGCCATCCGGGAGCTCACCGACGGTGAGGGCGTGGACTTCGCGTTCGACGGCACGGGCAGGAGCCTGTTCGACGTCAGCGTCTCGTCGCTGCGCCACAAGGGCGTCTTCGTCCACTACGGGCGCGCGGGGGGAGCCATTGAGCCGCTGGATCTGTGGGAGCAGCCCGACGGTGTCCACCTGGTCCACGTCCGGGGCGACGCCCCTCACGAGTCGACCCGCCAATGGCGGCAGCGTGCGTCCCAGGTGATGCGGTGGATCAGTGACGGCACACTCGATGTCCTGATCGACCGGACGTACCCCTTGGAGGACGCCGCCCAGGCGCACCGTGACCTGGAATCCCAGGAGACCGTCGGCAAGCTGCTGCTCATTCCGTGACCCCGCTGGGCAGCCACCCCGGGACCGCCGTTGCCCCCCCGACTGTGGTGTCCGTCCATTCACATGCATGAGGTATTCAAGTACTTTGCGTGAGGACCTCATGTATGTAGTCTGCGGTGGAAGTCGACATGTGATCGACGGCGAGCCGCTCCGCGCCACGACTGACCATCATGAGGAGAACCACGTGCATCCGCTGACTTCGGTAGGTCGGCCATGGCGATGATCGACGCCGTCGATCGTTATCTCGGGTCCGACCCGGGCGGTGAGCGCGTCCGGACGGCGACGAACGGGGCGATCGCTGTTCTGGCGGCGATCGGAGCCTCCGCGCTGCTCGATGCCCGCTTCCCCATGTTCGAAGTGGCCGCGTCGGCCCCAGGGGCCGGGGTCGTCGATCATCTCGCCTCGCTGCTCGTGCTGATCCTTGGCGCGTCGGTTGCGCTGACGGCGTCGTTCGTCGTGGGCGAGCGGACCGTGCGCGCGCGTGCGCTGACGACGCTGATCGCCTGCCTCGGCATGTGGGCCGGCCTGTCCCTGGCGATAGCCGTACACCCCCATCGGCTCGTCGGCCTGGTCCTGCTGGTCGCCGTTCCGGCCGTTGGCGCCTGGTTCCGACGCTACGGGGCACGTGCGTTCGCGACCGGGTTCCCGATCCACGTCGGCTATCTGATCGGTTTCCTCGCCGGCGGCCAGATCAGCGTCGACCAGCTCGCGTGGCCCGGCGCCGTCATCGGTGTGGCCGGCGCGGCGACCTTCGTCGTCGGTCTGGCGTTGTTGCCGGGCTACGCGCATGCGACCGCGCGGATGCAGCGCTCCTACCGCGCCCGTGCCCGCCGGGTTCTCGCTGTGACCGGCGCGTTGATGGACGCCCCCGTGCACACCCCCGCCGATCACCGGCTCGCGCGACGGCTGCGGCGACTGGTCGTACGTCTCAACGAGACCGCGCTGGTGCTCGACACCCAGTTGGCCACCACGTCGGCCGACGGCAACGACACGGCTGCCAGGGACCGACGCCGCTCACTGTTCGACCACGAGCGCGCCGTGGTCACCCTGGCGCGGCTCGCGCAGCGACATGCTCACCGTCAGCTGAGCGGTGCGGCACGGGCTGACGCCCGAGCGGTCGTCACCGCCGCGCGCGAGCTCGATCTCGCCGCTCTCGAAAAGGCCGCGTACCGTTTCCGGCGCTACCGGCCGGCCGACCCCGTGCCGGGCTCCGGGAGCCGTGAGGACCGCGGTATCGGCGCAGTCGGCGGGGCCGGGGGTGCCGGAGAGATCGCCGAGCGCTACCACGAGGCGGCCTGCGCGCTGGTGTCCGCCATCAGCAGCACCGACGGGGACCCTCATGCGCAGCAGGAACCCCGTCCCGCGGTGCACCTGATCGGCGGTTGGCTGCCGGGTTCGGGGATCGTGAACGCGACGGCATCGTCCAGTCAGGGCACAGCACGGGTGGACCGGATCTCGCTGACCGTGAGCACCCGGGTCTCGCTGCAGCTGGCCGTCGCGCTCGGGCTGGCGGTCTTCTTCGGCGACATGCTCAGTCCGTCGCATCTGCTGTGGGCTGTCGTCTCGGTGTACGTCACGTTCCTCGGTTCCTCCAGCGACCGCGAACAGCTGCGCAAGTCCGTGTTCCGCGTACTCGGCACGTTGGTCGGCGTGGTGGCCGGTGACGGCCTGGCCCGGCTGACCGGGACGCAGCCGGTGGCATCGATGGCCGTGGTCGTCGTGGCGGCGTTCCTGATGTCGTACTTCGGCAGGATCAACTACGCCCTCGTCGTCGGCGCGGCCACCCTGGGGGTCGCGCAGTTCTACGCGCAGGCCGGCGAACTGACCTCCTCGTTGCTGGCCACGCGTGTCGAGGAGACCGCTCTGGGGGCGGCGTGCGCGATCGTCGTCGGGCTGGTCGTTCTGCCGCTGCGCACGACACACGCGGCCCAGGTCGGTCTGGCCGGCTATCTGCGTGCGCTGGCGCAGGTACTCGACGGACTTCTCGCGCCCGACGGGCCGACCGCCGGGCACAGCGCGCGGACCGACACCCGCGTCCTCGACGCCGGTTTCCACGCCGCGACCGCGACGATCCGCCCGCTGGTCAGGACATTCCTCGGCACCGCCAACCACCGATGCCCGGAGACGCTACGGCTGGTGGACCTGTCCCACGAACTCGGTCGCACCATCGTGCACGACAGTTCGGTGCTGGCGCACCGCGGAAACGACCTGACGGAACTGGCCGGAATCACCCACCGGGCGGCATCGGCCGCCCGGGCTGTGGCGGACGACCTGGACGGCCATGAGGTCAGCCCGCCCGCCCCTTCCGGCACCGCCGCGCTGGAACCGGTGCGCCCCGGACGGCAGACGTCGGTCACCGGCAGCCTGCGCTCCGAGCTCGAGGACATCGAGGGCGTGCTCACCGAGCTGGCCCTGATGCGCGGGCTGGCGATCCCGGACGTCGCGGTGGCCGCGCCCGGGAACGGCCGCCCTCGAACCGGACGGGTCGCCGTCCCGACCCGGCCCGCCGGGAGGGCCGGTGCGCCAGTCCTCCAGCCGGTCACCGCCACGCCGAGCCTTTCCCGAAACGCCGCCACGGCGACCGTCAGCGGCGCGCTGCGCTGCCCGCTGCACCCCGACGGCTGCGAGGCATGGATCACCGTGGTGGCCGACCGGGGCAACCGCTGGACGCAGGCCAGGGCGGAGAACGGCCATTACCGGATCACCGGACTGCCGCCGGGCGGCTACACCCTGATCGCCTCCGCCGCACAGCACGCCCCCTATGCCGCATTCCTGTTCGTGGAGCGGGCCGGCCGAGAAATCAGCCGTGACATAGCACTGGACCCCGCCCGCTGACCGACGTTCGCGACAGACAGAAGACAGAGGTGCGTCCGGCGTGCCGACCGACTCCGGCACCTCACCGGAGATCGCCGTCGCCGCCCTCGCGTCACGGACGGGCGACCTGCGGGTGGGCTCCGGTGCCGTGCGCCGCGCATGACGAAGCACCGCCAGGTCGTTCAGTAGGTCTCGACCTGCACCTGCGGCGGCCCGTCGTGCCAGGTGCAGAACACCGACACCCGGTCCGTGCTTCTGCTGAACTCGATGCGGATCCAGGACTCCGTCTTCCACACCTGCATCGACCAGCCGGTCCCCGGGGTCGCCGACACCAGCGTCGCGCTGGTCCTGCCCAGGTCGAAGACCGCCCGGCCGCCGTCGGTGTCGTAGCCCTTGACCTCGCCGGTCGTGGCCGCGGACGGGGCCGGAGTGGGCGTCGGGGTGCGAGACGGCGTCGGAACGGGAGTCGCCGACGGTCGCGAGGAGACGGTCCGCGAGGGGCTCGGCGGGCGGGACGTCGAGGACGCCAGCGGCTTGGAGCCCTGCGTCGTCGGGTCGTCGTCCGTCGCCGTGATGGGCAGGGCGCGCGGCGGGTCGTAGGCCGTGCCCGCCATCACGGTGTGGACACCCCACCACGACAGCGTGACCGCCGCGCCCGTGGCGAGCAGCCAAGCCAGTACGTGTACGAGTCCTCTGCGCATCGCGGGCCATACTGCCTCAGGGGTACCGCCGTGCGCACTCGACCCGAGTTATCCACAGGCTCCGACCGGCGCCTGCCGCATGGCGTACGGTGCGGCGCATGGCAAGTGTGCTCGTGGTCGAGGACGACCAGTTCGTACGCTCGGCGCTGATCCGGCATCTCACCGACGCCTCGCACACCGTGCGCAGCGTCGGCACGGCGCTGGAGGCGCTGCGCGAGGTCGCCCATTTCCGTTTCGACGTGGTCGTCCTGGACCTCGGACTGCCGGACCTGGACGGCTCCGAGGCCCTGAAGATGCTGCGCGGGATCACCGACGTGCCAGTGATCATCGCCACCGCCCGGGACGACGAGACGGAGATCGTCCGGCTGCTCAACGCCGGCGCGGACGACTATCTGACCAAGCCGTTCTCCGTCGAGCACCTGTCGGCGCGGATGTCCGCCGTGCTGCGCCGGGCGCGGTCGGGCGGGGGCGAGGTGGCGCCGTCCAGCGTGCTGCGGGTCGGCGGGCTGACCGTCGATCCGCTGCGCCGGCAGGCCGAGTTGGACGGGGCACGGCTGGACCTGACCCGGCGCGAGTTCGATCTGCTGGCGTTTCTGGCCGGGCGGCCCGGGGTCGTCGTACCGCGCAAGGAGCTGCTGGCGGAGGTGTGGCAGCAGTCCTACGGGGACGACCAGACCATTGACGTGCATCTGTCGTGGCTGCGGCGGAAGTTGGGGGAGACGGCGGCCCGGCCGCGTTATCTGCACACACTTCGGGGGGTCGGTGTGAAGCTGGAGCCGCCGGGCGGGGAAGCGAGGCCGGTCGGATGAGATGGGCACTGGTCAAGGTCTGTCTGGCGGTCACCGCGATGGTCGTGGTCGCCTTCGCGATCCCGCTCGGCCTGGTCGTCAAGGAGATGGCCCGGGACCGCGCCTTCTCCAACGCCGAGCGGGAGGCGGCCGCCGTCGCCCCCGCCCTGTCCATCACCACCGACCGGGACAAGCTGGAGCGGGTGGTGGCCTCGGCCGGCGCCGACCGGGGCATGGCCGTGCACATACCCGCGTCCGGAGACGGCGCCGCCGTCGACATCGGCCGGCAGCGCGCCGCCGACCGGGACATCGCGACCGTCCGGAAGCTGGGGCGTGCCTCCACGACCGGGGTGGCGGGCGGCTCGACCCTGTTGCAGCCCGTGGCGCTCGGCTCCGGTGCCATCGCGGTCGTCGAGGTGTACGTCCCCGAGTCCGAGGTGACCAACGGCGTCTCCACGGCCTGGGCGGTGCTCGCCGCCGTCGGCCTGGCGCTGATCGTCGGCTCGGTCGCCGTCGCCGACCGGCTGGGCGTACGGATGGTGCAGCCGGCCCAGCGGCTGGTCGAGGGCGCGCACGAACTGGGGGAGGGCAAGCTGGGGTCGCGGGTGCCCGAGGAAGGACCGACCGAACTGCGGCTGGCGGCGGCGGCGTTCAACTCGATGGCCGATCAGGTCGTACAACTGCTGGCGAACGAGCGGGAGCTGGCCGCCGATCTGTCGCATCGGCTGCGGACCCCGCTCACCGTGCTGCGGCTCAACGCGGCCTCGCTCGGGGACGGGCCCGCCGCCGAGCAGACCCGGGCCGCGGTCGCCCAGCTGGAGCGGGAGGTCGACACCATCATCCGGACCGCCCGGGAGGCCAAGCCGCAGACGGCGGCCGCCGGGCCGGGCGCCGGGTGCGACGCGGCCGAGGTGGTGCGGGAGCGGATGGGGTTCTGGTCGGCGCTCGCGGAGGACGAGGGCCGCAAGTGGCGGGTGGCAGGCGTCGACCGGCCGGTACGCATACCCGTGGCCCGCGCCGATCTGGCCGCCGCGCTGGACGCGCTGCTCGGAAATGTGTTCCGGCACACCGCCGAGGGCACCGCCTTCGCGGTCGATGTGCACAACGCGGAGGACGCGGTGATCGTGCTGGTCTCGGACGCCGGGCAGGGCATCCGGGATCCCGAGGCGGCGATGGCCCGGGGGCGGGGTTCAGGGGCGACCGGGTCGACCGGGCTCGGCCTGGACATCGTGCGCCGGCTCGCCGAGACGACCGGCGGGGACGTGCGGATCGGCTCGTCGGTGCTCGGCGGTACCGAGGTGCGGATCTGGATCCAGCTGGACGGCGGGAAACCGGAGCGGAAGGGGCATCGGGGGTCGGTGCGCAGACGCCGTTCCCACCGGCAGCCGGGGGAGGCGGGCAGGAGGGGAGCCGGGGAGACCAAGAAAATTGGTCTCGACCTTTAATCGGTCCCGATCCCTTCCTTAAGCGCGCCCTAAGATCCCCAACGCCCGTCCCTATCAGGCCGTTTGTCCGATTCCCGGTCGCTAGCGTGCTGCCGCACCCCCCCAATCGGCAGGCGAAGGCAGGCACGCGCATGAGTACGCACCGGCGCAGCATCAGTGGCAGGAACAAGGCGATAGGCGGTCTGGTCGCCGCGGCCGTGGTCGGTGGCGGGGCGATCCTGTTCACCGGTATCGCGCAGGCGGCCGGGGCCGGCGCCGCGTACACCAAGACCAGCGACTGGTCGACCGGGTACAGCGCGCAGTACGTCGTCACGAACAACAGCGGTGCCACGGAGAAGGACTGGACGCTGGAGTTCGACCTGCCGGCCGGTGCGAAGCTCAGCTCGCTGTGGAACGCCGAGTCCACGGTCAGCGGGCAGCACGTCACCGTGAAGCCGGCGAAGTGGGACACGGACGGCCTCGCGGCCGACGAGTCGGTCACCGTCGGCTTCGTGGTCAACGGCAGCGGGGACCCGACCGGTTGCCGTATCGACAACGCGAGCTGTTCGGCGGACGGCACGGCGACCCCGGAGCCCAGCGGCCGCCCGACGGAGTCCACCACGCCGACCGCGACCCCGACAGCCACGACCCCGACGGCCACGGCCTCCGCCACCTCCACCCCCACCGCGACGGCCACCCCCACCGCGTCCCCCACCCAGAGCAGCGGTACCGGCACCACCGCCTCCGCCGGCTTCGCCCCGTACGTCGACACCTCCCTCTACCCGGCGTTCGACCTCCTCGCGGCGGCCGACGCGACCGGCGTGAAGAACTACAACCTCGCCTTCGTCACCGACGGCGGCGGCTGCACGCCCAAGTGGGGCGGGGTGACGGACCTGGCCAGTGACGGCGTGGCGTCCCAGATCGGCGCCCTGCGCGCCAAGGGCGGTGACGTCCGGGTCTCCTTCGGCGGCGCCTCCGGCTCGGAACTCGCGACCACCTGCTCCTCGGCGGACGCGCTGGCGGCGGCGTACGGCAAGGCCGTGGACGCCTACAACCTGACCAAGGTCGACTTCGACGTGGAGGGCGGCGCGCTGCCCAACACCACGGCGAACACCAACCGCGCGAAGGCCATCGCCAAGCTCCAGGCGAGCCACCCGAACCTGGACGTCTCCTTCACCCTCCCGGTCATGCCGGAGGGCCTCACCCAGGACGGCGTGAACCTGCTGTCCGACGCCAAGGCCAACGGCGTGAAGATCGGCACCGTCAACATCATGGCGATGGACTACGGCCCCGCGTACAACGGCGACATGGGCACCTACGCCACCCAGGCCGCCACCGCCACCCAGGCCCAGGTCAAGAGCGTCCTCGGCCTCTCCGACTCCGCCGCCTGGAAGACGGTCGCCGTCACCCCGATGATCGGCGTCAACGACGTCTCCGTCGAGGTCTTCAAGGTGGACGACGCCACCCAGCTCGTCGACTTCGCCAAGTCCAAGGGCCTCGGCGGGCTGTCGATGTGGTCGGCCACCCGCGACCAGCAGTGCGCCGGCGGCACCAAGCCCACCGCCGACGCCACGTGCAGCTCGATCGCCCAGGACAAGTACGCCTTCTCGAAGGCATTCGCGACGATCGGCTGACGCGACGGGGACCGGGACCGCGACCGCGACTGCGACCGCAGCCGCGACCGAGACAGCGACCGCAGCCGCGACCGAGACAGCGACCGCAGCCGCGACCGCGATCAGCGACCGTGACACACCTGCGGTCCGGGCCGTTCGAACCGGCCCGGACCGCAGGTGCCCGCCGCACCATCCGCCGCACCGTCGGCCGCACCGCTGGAGGATCCCCGGCCCGCCGAAGTTCCCGTACCCGTCGTGGTGGCGGAACCCGCAGATCACTGACTGAGCGGCCCCTGCGTGACGGGCGCGGCACTCCCCTCCGGGTGCCGCGCCCCGTTTTCTCGTGTCAGGCCGCAGGCCGGGCCGGCGGCAGCGTCCCCGTGCGGGCCGCCTCCGCGTACCAGTGGGCGCTCGACTTCGGGGTGCGGGCGAGGGTCGCGTAGTCGACGTACACCGCCCCGAACCTCTTGCCGTAGCCGTACGCCCACTCGAAGTTGTCCATCAGGGACCACAGGTAGTAGCCCCGCACGTCCGCGCCGTCGGTGATCGCGCGGCGCACCGCCGAGAGGTGGCCGTGCAGATAGGCGATGCGCTCCGGGTCGTGGACCCGGCCGTCCGGGTCGGGCTTGTCGTCGTAGGCCGCGCCGTTCTCGGTGATGTAGAGGGGCAGGCCGGGGGCCTCGGCGGTGTACCGCATGATCAGGTCGTGCAGGCCGGTCGGGTCGATCGTCCAGCCCATCTCGGTGCGCTCGCCGGGGGTCTGGTGGAAGGCGATGTCGTCGGCGCCCGGCCAGGGGGAGTGGGCGCTCGCGCCGTGGCCGTCCGACCGCGGTCCGGTCACCGCGTCGGCCGCCGCCGACACCAGGGCGGGCGTGTAGTAGTTCAGCCCGAGGGCGTCCAGCGGCTGCTGGATGGCGGCGAGGTCGCCGTCCAGGACGTACGACCAGTCGGTCACCGACGCCGTCGCCGCGAACAGCGACTGGGGGTACGCGCCGTGCAGGATCGGGCCGTGGAAGACGCCGTTGGCCAGGTCGTCGATGGTCCGGACCGCCGCCAGGTCGGCCGGGTCCTGCGAAAGCGGCCGTACGACGGCGGAGTTGAGGCTGATCGCGATCTGGTTGCGGGCCGGCATCGCCGTGCGCAGCGCCGAAGTGGCGAGGCCGTGCGCGAGGTTGAGGTGGTGCGCGGCGCGCAGGGTGGCCGTCGGGTCGGTACGGCCGGGGGCGTGCACCCCGGAGCCGTAGCCCAGAAAGGCGCTGCACCAGGGCTCGTTGAGGGTGATCCACTGCTCGACGCGGTCGCCGAGCGCCGCGCCGAGGATCTGGGCGTACTCGGCGAACCGGTACGCCGTGTCCCGCTCCGGCCAGCCGCCCGCGTCCTCCAGCTCCTGCGGCAGGTCCCAGTGGTAGAGGGTGACGGCGGGCTTGATGCCCTTGGCCAGCAGCTCGTCGACCAGCCGGCGGTAGAAGTCCAGGCCGACCTGGACCGCCGGGCCGCGTCCGGTCGGCTGGACGCGCGACCAGGAGACCGAGAACCGGTAGGAGTTCAGGCCGAGGTCAGCCATCAGCGCCACGTCGTCGCGGTAGCGGTGGTAGTGGTCGACAGCGATGTCACCGGTCTCGCCGCCGGCCGTCTTGCCCGGCGTATGACTGAAGGTGTCCCAGATCGAGGGGGTGCGGCCGTCCTCCCGCACCGCCCCCTCGATCTGGTACGCGGAGGTCGCGGCGCCCCAGAGGAAGGCGGGAGGAAAGGTCACGGAAGTCATGGGTTCAGGCATGGAAGCGCTCCCATAGGAGGTCGTGGAGACCGACGGGTAGATGAAGGGACAGAGGGAGGGGCGGCGGGGGCGGGAGGGGCAGAGGGATGGGAAGGGCGGAGGGGCCGGGACGGCGGTGACCCGGCCCCCGTCGTTCCGCGGGCGGTCAGCCCTTCACCGCGCCCTGCATGATGCCGCCCACGATCTGCTTGCCGAAGATCGCGAAGACGAGCAGCAGCGGCAGCGTGCCCAGCAGCGCGCCCGCCATGATCAGGGACTGGTCGGGGGTGTAACCGCGGCCCAGGCCCGCCAGGGCGACCTGCACGGTCGGGTTGCCGGTCTGCGTCAGGACCAGGAACGGCCACAGGAAGTCGTTCCAGGCCTGGACGAACATCAGCATGCCGAGCACCGCCATGGCCGGCCGCGCCGCCGGGAACACGACGTGCCACACCACCCGCCAGCTGCTCGCGCCGTCCACTCTGGCCGCCTCGATCAGCTCGTCCGGCAGTGCCTGGATGAGGTACTGCCGCATGAAGAACACGCCGAACGCACTCACCAGCGACGGGAAGATGACCGCCTGCAGCTGGTCCGCCCAGTTCAGCTTGGCGACCATCATGTAGAGCGGGATGATGCTGAGCTGCGGCGGCACCATCATCGTGCCGATCACCATCAGCATCAGGATGTTGCGGCCCCGGAAGCGCAACTTGGCGAAGGCGAACCCGGCGATCGTCGACAGCGCGACGATGGTCACCGCGGAAGTCCCGGCCACGATCGTGGTGTTGAGGAACGCCTTGCCGAGATTGGCCTCGCTCCAGGCGATGTCGAGGTTGTGGAAGAGGTTCCCGCCGAACCAGAACGGCGGCGGGGTCTCGGCCAGCCGGTTGTTGTTCCGGGAGGCGGCGATCGCCGTCCACACCAGCGGGAACAGCGAGCCGATGGAGAACAGCACGAGGACCGTGTAGGCGATCGGGCCCGCGTGCATGGTGCCGCCCGCACGCGCGGACTTCGAGCGCCGCACGCGCTTGGGTTCGGCGTCGGACGGGGTGGTGGTCAGGGTTGTCGTCGTCACGGCCGGTCTCCTAACTACTGGCGCGCAGCCGGCGCGAGATGACGTAGTTGACGAGCCCGATCACGATGAGGATCAGGAACATCGTCCAGGCGATGGCGGAGGCACGGCCCAGGTGCTGGTTCACCCAGCCCTGCTCGTACAGGTACAGGCCGAGCGTCTGGAACTGGTGCTCCGCGCCGCCCGACGCCCCCTTGTTGGCGTCGAAGATCAGCGGCTCGCCGAACACCTGGCTCGCCCCGATGGTGGACACGACACAGGTGAACAGGATCGTCGGCCGCAGCTGCGGCAGCGTCACATGGAAGAACTGCTGCCAGCGCGAGGCACCGTCCAGGGCCGCCGACTCGTACAGGTCCTGCGGGATCGCCTGCATCGCGGCCAGGTAGATCAGCGCGTTGTAGCCGGTCCAGCGCCAGATCACGATCGTCGACACCGCTATCTGGGACGGCCACTTGTCGTTCTGCCAGTCGATGTGGCCGACGCCGAAGAAGTGCAGCGCCCAGTTGATCATGCCGTAGTCGCGGCCGAACAGCAGCACGAAGACCAGCGAGGCGGCCGCGATCGACGTGGCGTACGGCGCCAGCATCACGACCCGGTAGAAGATCGAGGCGCGCAGCCGGTAGTTGAGGATGTGGGCGAGCCCCATCGCCATCAGCAGCTGCGGAACCGTCGAGATGATCCCGATGGTCAGGGTGTTCCGGGCCGCGTTCCAGAAGAAGTCGTCGCCGAAGATCCGGGTGTAGTTGTGCAGCCCGGCCCACTGCATGTCGGTGGGCGCGGTCAGCTCCACCGTGTGCAGGGAGGCCCAGCCCGTGTAGATGAGCGGGAAGAGCCCGAAGGCGACGAAGAGCAGGAAGAACGGCGAGATGAAGCCGTACGGGCTCCACTTGATGTCCCGCTGCCAGCGGCGCGAGAGACGGGTGCGGCGCCGCAGCTCCGCCTCCGTGGGAGCGGCGGGCGGGTGGACCGGGGCCGCGCCCCCCTCCTTCGCGAGGGGGGCGGCGGTGTCGTGCCGGGTGGCCATGGCGGTCACTTGTCCAGGCTGTTGTCGATGGTCTTGACCGCCGTGTTCCACGCCTCCGCGGCCGACTTGCCCTTGGTGACGAGGACGACGCCGTTGTTGGCCAGACCGTCCTGGATGATCTGGTCCTTCGCGCCGATGACCTGCACCGGGCTGCTCTTGGCGGCCGCGGCGAAGATCGTGCCGATCGGGGCGTCACCGGTCATGTCGTTCTTGGCGCCGGTCACCGCCGCCGAGGTGTACGTCGACGGCGCGCTCGGGAAGGAGCCCTGCACGCTGAAGAGCTTGGCCTGCTGTTCGGGTGCGGTCAGCCAGGCGACCAGCTTCTCGGCCTCCGCGACGTTCTTGCCGCTCTTGGGCACGGCCAGGAAGGAGCCGCCCCAGTTGCCGGCCTTCGGCGCCTGGGCCACGTCCCACTTGCCGGCCGCGTCCGCCTTCGACTGGCCCTTGATGTAGCCGAGCATCCACGGCGGGCAGGAGATCGCCGCGAACTTGTTGTTGGCGATCGTGCTGTTCCAGGACGGCTGGAACTGGGTCTGCGCCTGGACCAGCCCTTCCTGCGCGGCCTTCGCGGTCTGGTCGAACGCGGTCTTCACGGCCGGGTTCGTCTTGTAGATGATCTTGCCGGAGGAGTCGTAGAACTTGCTGCTCTCACTGGACAGGATCGCGTTCAGGAGACCACCGGGGGAGTCCATGAAGGTGGTGCCGGAGGGCGCCTTCTTCTTGTACTGCTCTCCGGCCTGGATGAACTTGTCCCAGCTGCCCGCCCAGAGCTTGCTCACCGCGTCGCGGTCGGTGGGCAGACCGGCCTTCTGGAAGAGGTCCTTGCGGTAGCAGATGCCGAGCGGACCGACGTCGGTGCCGAGCCCGATGGTCTGGCCGCCGCTGGTCGTGGCCTGCTTCCACTTCCAGTCCAGCCAGTTGCTCTCCGAGACGCCGCTGACCTTGGACAGGTCCTCCAGCTTGTCGGCGAAGGTGCTGGTTACCTCGGCGATGTTGCTGACCTCGACGGCCTGGATGTCCATCAGGCCGCTGTTGGTGGTCAGGTGGTTGACCAGCGCCGGGTAGTAGTTCGCGTTCTGCTCGACCGAGGTGTCCTTGATGACGATGTTCGGGTGGAGCTTCTCGTACTCCTTGTAGAGGCCGGCCTCCTTGAAGCCGAACGTGCCGAACAGGCCGAGCGTGATCGTCGTCTTGCCCTTGCCACCGCCGCTGGTGTCGTCACTGCCGCCACCACTGTCGTCGGCGCAGCCGGCCAGCAACGCTCCTCCCAGCGACACTACGGCCGCCAGGATTACCGCCTTGCGGGAGGCGGTTCGGGTACGTGCTCGCATTACGTCCTCCTGTTGCCCTGACGCCGACCCCCCGGCCAACTGCATTGTTGGGCCCGTCTGTTTCTCGCTGCGGCTCGGGCGGGGAACGTGCGGGATGTGTATGTGTCAGGTACTGTGGGAGCGCTCCCACCGGTGATGTGTTGAAGGTTCGTCGGTTCGGGGCGGGGTGTCAAGGGAGCGGGCGCGGCGAACCGCGTTCAGTTATCCGGCCGTTAGCTAACTCCGGTCCGCGCCGCGAAAAACCATATATGTCATGACAAAACGGCCGCGGCTACGGCGGCGGACGGCACTGTTAGATTCCAGGCCAGCGAGTTGTACGTCGGCGAGAAGGGCGGGGCCCATGGCAAGCCACGGAGCGCGGGGGCGTAGTGGTGGTCGGCCCACCCTCGAAGAGGTCGCCGCCCGGGCCGGGGTGGGGCGGGGAACCGTGTCGCGGGTGATCAACGGCTCGCCCCGGGTCAGCGACGCCACCCGGGCCGCCGTCGAGGCCGCCGTCGCGGAGCTCGGTTACGTCCCGAACACCGCCGCCCGCGCCCTCGCCGCCAACCGGACCGACGCCATCGCCCTGGTCGTCCCCGAGCCGGAGACCCGGTTCTTCGCGGAGCCGTACTTCTCGGACATGCTCCGCGGTGTCGGCGCCGAACTCTCCGAGACCGAGATGCAGTTGCTGCTGATCTTCGCCGGCAGCGACCGGGAGCGGGAACGGCTCGCCCAGTACCTCGCCGCCCACCGGGTGGACGGCGTCCTGCTGGTGTCCGTCCACGCCGACGACCCGTTGCCCGACCTCCTCGCACAGCTGGAGATCCCCGCCGTGATCAGCGGCCCGCGCTCCGCCGCCGAGACGCTGACGTCCGTCGACTCCGACAACTACGGCGGCGGGCGCTCCGCCGTCGAGCACCTGCTGGCCGGCGGCCGCCGGACGATCGCGCACATCACCGGCCGCCTCGACGTGTACGGCGCCCAGCGCCGTGTCGACGGCTACCGCGACGCCCTGCGGGACGCGGGCCGGGAGGTGGACGAACTCCTTGTCGTCCCCGGCGACTTCACCGAGGAGGGCGGCCGCCGGGCCATGACCCTGCTGCTGGAGCGGCGTCCCGACCTGGACGCCGTCTTCGCCGGCTCGGACGTGATGGCGGCGGGCGCCCGCCAGGTGCTGCGCGAGCTGGGCCGCCGTATCCCCGACGACGTGGCGCTGGTCGGGTACGACGACTCGGCCATCGCCCGCCACATGGACCCGCCGCTCACCAGCGTCCGCCAGCCCATCGAGGAGATGGGCCGCGCGATGATCGACCTCCTCCTCGCGGAGATCGCCGACCGCCGCCCGGCCGTGTCCCGGGGCCTGGAGCGCCGGCACGCGGTCCTGCCGACGGAACTGGTGCCCCGCGCCTCCTCGTAGGACCGGTCCGGACGATCATGCCCTTGTCCACGGGCCGCTGTTGGTTCGGGTCGCTGCGCATGTGGGCGAAATCGGGGCATAAGCGTGACGGGCGATTACGCCGCGTGACGCTGCGAGGCATTCGGTGGGGCCACCGCCGAACGCTCAGCCGCGCGGCGGCAAGCCCCGCATAGAGCACCGCGCCGACCGCCGGCCACGCGACACCGGTCACCGCTCCCGGTCGCGGGCCATGACGAATGTGGCCCGGGAGGTGACCATCACCAGGGCGTTTGGTGCCGCCGTGAGGGTCAGCAGCGCGCAGCCGAGCGTCAGTCACCGCGGGGGCTGTCTGCCGAACCTCATGCCCGCGTCGGCAAGCGGCGAGGAGGAGGCCAGGACGTCGGCCGGGGCTGTGCCGAAGGAAACGCGGGGGGTGGCACATCGAGCTCCGGTTGTCGCAGGAGACCCGGCAGTCGCCTGTGACAACCGGAGCTTCGGCGTTCAGGATGCGCAACGCGCGCCTATTCCCGGGATTCGGTGGCCACGCCCTCCGACACCCCGCCGCCTTGGAGCGGGGGAAGGGCACTGGCGCGCATCCTGCGGAGCAGCCGGGTGCTGACCGGCCGAACCCGTGGGTGCGTCCCGCCGTTGCGGTCCCTTTCGGCCTGCCACCGCGCACGGCGCTCGGCCGCTGTCGCCGCGTCGTTGAGCTCGAGGCAGTCGAGAGTGTCCTGGTTCACATCCACGACGATCGTGTCACCGTCCTCGATGAAGGCGATCGGCCCGCCCTGCGCCGCCTCGGGCGACACGTGACCGATCACCAGCCCTACCGACCCGCCCGAGAAGCGGGCGTCGGTCATCAGCGCGATGGTGATGCCGCGTTGCCGACAGAGGGCCGTGATCCTTGAGGTGGGATCGAGCATCTCCGGCATGCCCGGCGCTCCGCGCGGCCCCTCGTAACGGATCACCACCATGTCCCGGTCCTGGAACTCCTCCGGCGCCGTCCTCAGCGCATCGAGCAACGCCTGCTCGCTGTCGAACACACGCGCACGGCCGACGAACCGGCCGTTCTCCATTCCGCCCTCGACCCCGGCGATCTTGATGACGGCACCGCCTTCGGGGGCGAGATTGCCGCGAAGCAACCTCAGGCCGCCTGTCGGCTTGAATGGCGCCGAAAGCGGATGGATGACGTCCCCGTCGGGTACGACCGGGCTGAGGCGCGCGACTTGTTCGGCGAGCGTCTCACCCGTGCAGGTCATGCACGTGCCGTCGAGCATTCCCGCGGCGAGCAGTTCGTGCACGATCACCGGCAGGCCGCCCTTGGCGTCGATGTCGACCATCGAGTACCGCCCGAAGGGCCACGCGTTCACCAGTACGGGCAGCCTGCGCGCCATCCGATTGAACTCGTCCTGGGTGATCACCTCGCGCCAGTAGTCGATGCCCGCGGCGCGGGCCAGCTCGGGCGCGTGCAGCACAACGTTGGTGGAGCCGCCCATCGCGATGGCCACCAGGGTGGCGTTGCGCAGCGCCGACGGGGTGACGATGTCCCGCGGCCGGATGCCGCGCTCTGTGAGCAGTTGCAGTGCGTCGAGCAGCTGGGCGGGGAATTCCCTGATACGGCGCGGATCTTCGGAGGCCGGACTCACCATGTGCAGTGGCTCCATGCCACAGGTGGCGATGAACGACTGCATGGTGTTGTACGTGAACATGCCGCCGCAGCTGCCATGACCCGGAGAGGCCTCCAGCGCCACCCGCCGCCGCTCGGCCGGCGGCTCTGCCGCCGCCTGGTAGCAGGTGATGATGTCGATCGGCTCACCGGTACGGGAATCGATGCCAGGGCGGATCGAGCCGTCGGACATGATCACCGCGGGGACGTTACGCTCCAGGATCGCGGCGAGGGTTCCCACCGGGGGCTTGTCGCAGGCGACCACCGCGATCACGCCGCGGACGTCGCTCCCCTCCAGATGGAGGCACACACCGTCGTTGGTGGTTTCCCGGCCGATCAACGAGTAGCGCATCTGGGGCGTGCCATTGCGCTGCCCGTCGGAGATCCCACCCGCGAAGTTGGGCGCGATCACCCGCACCGGGAGGCCGTCATCGACGACGCGGCGGCCCAGTTCGGCCTGGATCGCCTCAACCTTCGCGGGGACTCCGGCGTAGCAGATGCTGTCACCCAGGTTGCCGACGACTCCCCAGGCGGGACAGTGGATCTTGTCCGGGTCCTGTCCCAGTAGTCGCGCCGTCGCGACCATCTGAGTATCCTGCCCCGGCTTCCATTCCTCCGCCTCGTGCACCGTAATCCTCCGTAGCACACGCCCGATGTCGACATCGGGGCGTTCGAAAATTCTCGCGTCAGATGCGATAGACGGAGAGTGATGGCGGATGGGTGGGGACGGTCTCATTCTAGAGTCTGCTCGGCTGCGCCTGATCGCCCACCGCCCCGCAGTCAAGGCTCAGTAGAACGCCCCGGCCGCCACACACTCAGGCAACCGATGCGCTTCACAGCGAGGTTGGGCGGTTGCTGGCGTAATGATCTGCGAAGGCCTGTCCTTGGGTAAGCCCGCGTGTGTTCACCGTTGTTGCCGCCGAGTCCCCCGTGAGTCCCCGTCCGTTCTGGCACGCGAGTGGCACGACCACGCTCCTCCGTGGCACCCGCCTGTGGCGGACTCCGGGGGGTGCCCTCCACCCTTGCGGGCAACGAACGCTACTCGCCCGGGTCGCAGCTGTCGTCGACGGACTCGTAGGCCTTTTGATATGCGAATTCGTAGGCGGACTCGTAAGCCTTGTAGTCCTTCGCCTTCTTGTAGGTGCTCTTCATTGCTTCGGGATTATCGCGCTGCCCCCAATTGCAGTGCTTGCCATCCTTAAGCCCGGCCGCCGCCCCGTCCAGGTTGCCCTGTTTGCTCGGGCTCTTGGCTGCGGGGGCCTGCGGGGCGGACGTTGCCAGCGCTTGGGCGGTGTCGGCTGCCGCCTGCGTCGTCAGCGCCGGCGAGAATGTCAGTGCTGTTGCGGCGAGGGGAGCCGCCATGACCGTGATGAGTCGCTTCGCGCGCATAGCTTTCCTCTCCTTCGAGATGGAGCGCGTACATGGCGCCTCGAACTGGCCAGGGCAGTCCCACGTGTGGATTGTCCAGGGAGCGGTATCTGCACCGCGATGCGGTGGGCGCCATGCGGGCCGGTGGATTCCGGCTTGCGACGCCAACTTCCCCGTACGCAGACTTGGACTGCTCCTGCACTTGTGGCGCCTCTAGGTCGACCGTAGCGAGCGGTGCGCGTTGTGTCCACTTATGGCCTAGTGTGCGCGGTTGACCCCTCAACTGCCGTGAGGGGCAGGCGATGGCCGGCAGAAAACCGCGAGTTCGCATGGGTGCCTGCGGCGGTCATCAAAACCTGATGGGCGACCTGGCATTCATGGACACCTGGACTCGGCCATCGAGACCCTGAGGGACGGGCAGACCCGGTGGGAGGTCCGCGTGGAAGCGTACGAGCAGGACCTGGTGGCGGAGGATCCGGCGACAGCGGCCGGCCGCGTCATGACGGAGTCCTGGCGCGCGGTCCGCAAAGCGCTTGAGCGGATGGAATTCCTTGGACCGCTCCGAGTCGACCACTGCCTGGGCGCGTCAGCCGCGCCCGCAGTCCACGGCCGGCTCCTCGCCCGCCGCCAACCTCTCGACGGCGCCCAGGGCGTACCGGTGGTGTCGGCACAGCGCAAGGCCCGCCGCGCGTACGAGAACCGCGTCAACGCCCTCACGAGGTCAGTCGGGCCGTGAAGAACGGCTTGGTGCCAACCGCTTTACCCAGGACCCGGAACCGCTGCATCAGCACCGCCGACTCGCGATGCTCCGACGGGTCCTCAACGACGACTCCCTGCCCTGCGGGCCCGGGTGACTCGGGGCAGGCGGCTGTTGGCGCAGCAGTTCTTGGTCCTCAACGGGGGGCCTCGATCGCGGCCTGGACGACGCACCACAGGAGACCGTGCCGGTTGGCTATGGACTCGGGAGCGGCAGGCCGCCGGATCCACCGCCCGGTCTCCGGATCCTGCTGGCCGGCCTCCTGGAGCCGGATCCAGTCCTGCACGTCGTCCGCCGTGATGTTGCCGATGGTGGCAGGCGTGACCTGTCCGGCCTGCATTGTGTGCACGAAGAGCGAGAGGTGGCGGTCCACCTCGCGGACGTAGTCGTCGCGGGTCCGTTTGTCGATGCCGGTGAGACGCTCCACGCAGCGGCGTGACCATGCGACGAGCGGCACGTCGTTGGGGTCCTGCTCGGGTTCGACGAAGCCCTGGCCCGGGACCCAACCGAAGGGCCACTGCTGGCTGTGGGCGTCAACTGAGCTTCTTGAAGGCCTCTGCCTCGGCCAGCTCCCCGAACCTCTCGGACTCCCACGAACCGCCGCGCCCTCCCTGGAGCCAGCGGACCTGGAAACTTGCCGTGCCGTCCTTGCGGATTCGATTCCTGATGGTCGCCATGGGACCGGACAGTAGATCGAAAATCCGGCCGCGTTTGGCCGCTGTTTGGCCAAGCCGGGACATCGAAGGGCCCCGGACCCGCGTTTCCGCAGGTCCGGGGCCCTTCATGCAAGGGTGAGTGACGGGACTCGAACCCGCGGCATCCTGGACCACAACCAGGTGCTCTACCAGCTGAGCTACACCCACCATGACCGGCAGTCGTTCTGTGGCTTCTCCGACCGGCCGAGAAAAAGTGTACAGGGTCCGAAGGGGTGCTCGCGCACGGCTTTCCGGGCGCCCCTTCGGGGGCCTCCTGAACGCCTATTCCGCAGGCAGGACGTGCTTGGCCGCGATCGTTCGCGCGGTGTCCGAGTCCGGGCCGGGCTGCGGTACGAAGACGGCCTCGCGGTAGTAGCGCAGTTCGGCGATCGACTCGCGGATGTCGGCGAGGGCGCGGTGGTTGCCGTTCTTCTCCGGGCTGTTGAAGTACGCCCGCGGGTACCAGCGCCGGGCCAGCTCCTTGACGCTGGACACGTCGACGATCCGGTAGTGGAGGTAGCCCTCCAGGGCCGGCATGTCCCGGGACAGGAAGCCGCGGTCGGTGCCGACGGAGTTGCCGCACAGCGGGGCCTTGCCGGGCTCCTTCACGTGCTCCCGGACATAGGCCAGGACCTGCTCCTCGGCTTCGGCCAGCGTCGTGCCGCCGGCCAGCTCGTCGAGCAGGCCGGACGAGGTGTGCATCTGGCGCACCACCTCCGGCATCGTCTCCAGTGCCTTGGCCGGCGGACGGATGACGATGTCCACGCCCTCGCCGAGCACGTTCAGCTCGGAGTCGGTGACCAGCGCGGCCACCTCGATGAGCGCGTCGTCTGACAGCGAGAGGCCGGTCATCTCGCAGTCGATCCACACCATGCGATCGTTCATGCGACCACCCTAAAGCTGACGTCGGCGTTTGGGTGCCCCCGGTACGGCACGGACGTCTCCGAAGGCTGCCGACCCCGGCCCGCCACGCCATCGGCCTCCGACCTCGCCCTCGAACGCCGGACGGATTGAGCGGACGGCTGAGCGCGGTTGTCCTGAAGCTCCGGGCGGATTGAGCGGACGGCTGAGCGCGGTTGTCCTGATGCGCCGGGCGGGCTGAGTGGATGGCTGAGCGCGGTCGTCCCGAAGAGCCGGGCGGGCTGAGTGGATGGCTGAGCGCGGTCGTCCCGAAGAGCCGGGCGGGCTGAGTGGACGGCCGAGCGCGGTCGCCCTGATGCGCCGGGCAGGCTGAGTGGATGGCTGAGCGCGGTCGGCTGCGACGGCAGCCGGGTGCCCTTGTCTTCTGCCTCGTCCCTTGTCCTACCGAGTCGGGTGGTGGGTGGGCGAGGCGCTTGGGCCCGCCCACCCGAGGGTGTCGGGTGGGCGGGTGGACGGTCAGCTGCCCGTGCGGGGGCCCGGCAGGCTGGGCGACAGGCCTACCGCCGCTGACCTGCGGGTCTGCATCGGCAGTACGCCCTCGGGGTACGGCACCGACAGCGCGGCCGCCGGTGCCAGCTGCGCCGGTTCCGGCGCGTCGGCACGCTCGGCCTGCGGTCGTCGCGCCCGGTAGGCCGCCCGGTACGCCGCCGGGGACGAACCCAGCTGGCGGCGGAAGTGGCCGCGCAGGGCGACGGGGGAGCGGAAGCCGCAGCGGCCCGCCACCTCGTCCACCGAGTAGTCCGACGTCTCCAGCAGGCGCTGCGCCTGGAGGACCCGCTGCGTGATCAGCCACTGCAGCGGGGCGCTACCGGTCAGCGAGCGGAAGCGGCGGTCGAAGGTCCGGCGGCTCATGTAGGCGCGCGCCGCGAGCGTCTCCACGTCGAACTGCTCGTGGAGGTGCTCCAGCGCCCAGGCGACGACCTCGGCGAGCGGGTCGGCGCCGATCTCCTCTGGTAAAGATCGATCGAGGTAGCGCTCCTGACCGCCCGAGCGGCGCGGGGGGACCACCAGGCGCCGGGCGAGCGCACCGGCCGCCTCGTTGCCGTGATCCGTCCGCACGATGTGGAGACAGAGGTCGATTCCGGCCGCCGTACCGGCGGACGTCAGGACGTCGCCGTCGTCCACGAAGAGTTCGCGTGGGTCGACGTGCACCGACGGATAGCGCTTGGCCAGCGTCGGCGCGTACATCCAGTGGGTGGTGGCCGGGCGGCCGTCCAGCAGTCCGGCGGCGGCCAGCACGAACGCGCCGGTGCACAGCCCGACTATGCGGGCCCCTTCTTCATGGGCGCGGCGCAGCGCGTCCAGCGCTTCTTCGGGCGGTGGCGCGGTGATCGAACGCCAGGCCGGTACGACGACCGTGCCGGCGCGTGAGATCGCCTCCAGCCCATGCGGCGCGGTGAGTTCCAGGCCCCCTGTGGTCCGCAGCGGGCCTTCCTCGCCACCGCACACCAGCAGTCGGTAGCGCGGTACGCCGGCGTCCTGGCGGTCTATCCCGAACACCGACAGCGGTATGGAACTCTCGAAGATGGGGCCGCCGCTGAACAGCAGCACCGCGACGATCTCCTTGCGGCGTCGCCCGGAGAGTTTCCGGGCCGCGGCTTCCGGCGCGGCAGTGGAGTCGTGGCTCATCCTGCTAAGCCCCCCTCGGTGGTCGCGGCTCCTCGGTTGTGTCGCTCCTGCACGTTTCCCCTCGGTCCTGCACGAGTCCCCCGCCGTAAGACGTCAAGATCGAATCTACTGGTTTCCGCGGTGTCGCGGTGACCAGTTCGACACGCCGTAGATTGTCGACATGACAACTTGGCGTGAAGCATTCGATCACGAAGCGTTGCACTCACGGGCCGTGCAGGGAAGTACGCCTCGTGGCAGTGGCCAATCCGCGTAGGGTGCGAAGGGTCCCCTGGACCCTTTTCGTGCAGGTGGAACGGGGGTTGGGGGGTGGTCGCGGTGTCACTTGCACAGGGTCGGGAAGTTGGCTGAAAAGAAGCGTTCCCGTGCGCGGAAACCGGTCAGTCGACCGGTGTAGTGCCCCTAGTGTGACGTCCGCCTCCCCGGACCGCTCCGCGGGGTGCCCGGTGCGGTGTTCGATGCGGTGCCCGGTGCGGTGCTCCGCGGTGGGTGCCATGGGGTGTGCCGCGCGGTGTGCCGCGCGGTGCCGTCCCGCGCTCCGAGCGGCGCAGCAGGTACCGGCAGACGGCGGTGACGGCGGCGAGCCCGAGGGCGGTGCCGGCGGTGCCGGCCAGCGAGGTGCCGTACCAGAGCAGCACCACGGGGACGAGGACACAGGAGAACGCGGCCCAGCGGACGACGTCACCCGCGCTGTCCTGGGCGGCGTGCGGGTCGGGTTTCGGGCGCGGTCCGGACATGTGTGTATCTCCCTGGTCTCCCTGGCGGTGTTGCGCCCCTGCCGGCCCCTTGGTGGTGCTGCCGCCGGGTTCAACGCCCGTTCGAGCGGTCGGTCACCGTGCGTGGACCCTGCTCCTGTCCGAATCCTGTGCAAACCGCCTGTACGGGGCAGCAACCATTGCGTTACGGGCGCGGCTCGTGCATGCTCCCTGGAACCCCTAACCGACTCCGGGGACGGTCCCCTACGGAGAGTGCGCGGGATCTGGGCTGAGGAGGCGTGCCGCCGTACCCTTGGGGGTATGGGGTGGGGAAGATGTTTCCCGGACACAGCTCCGCCGCACACTGTCGTCCCTCCCACAAAGGATCACAACGCCGAGACAGCCATGGCCGGTCACGAATTCTTCGATCCAGCGGACCGCAAGCGGCCGGTCGCCGACCCCACGGCGGCCGATGCGCTGGCGGCGGAAGAGCCACGCCCTTCCTGCGATCCTGCCTTCAAACACGGAGTGGTCGTCGGCTTCGACGGCTCCACCTCCAGTGAGCGCGCCCTCGCCTATGCGATCGGGATGGCACATCGCTCCCGCGCAGGGCTGATCATCGTCCACGTCGCCAACCGACTGCCGACCACCGTGTGGGCCGGCTGCGAGCCACCCGTCTTCGTCGACGTGCCGGACCACCGCACCGAGGTGCTCGGTCTCGAACTCGCCTGTGCCGACTATCTGTCGGAGGTGCCCTGGATCCTCGTCGAGCGCGGCGGTGACATCTGCCACGAACTCGAAGAGGTGGGGCAGGAGTACGAGGCCGACGCGATCGTCGTGGGGTCGACCCACGGCATCGTCGGGCGGATCTTCGGCTCCGTCGCGGGCAGACTCGCCAAGCGGGCCAAGCGGCCCGTCGTTGTCATTCCGTAACTCCGCGTCCTCCCAGGTGAGATGCGCCGTGGGTACGGTCCGGCTCCCTTTGTGCCGTGCGTAAATCTACTCGTGCGTAGAGGTGTTTGTGCCCTTGTGAAGGGCATATATCGGTCACCGCGCACAACTGCACAAAGCATGAAGGGAGCCCGCCGTGGACAACGACGTCTCTGCGGGAAATGGAACCACTACCGTGGCCGGCCGACTCGCCCTGGGGATCACCCTGTTGGCGTTCGGCCTCGGCACCACCGGCGTGATCGACGATGTCACCACGTCCGACGCCGTGTCAGTCGCCCACTACGTGGGCGGAGTCGCGCTCTTCCTCGTCGGCCTGCTGGCCTTCCGTGACCGTGACACCGTGAACGGCACGGGCTATGTGGCCCTCGGTGCCCTCTGGTTCACCTGGGCCGTCTCGTCCGGATCCAACGCCTCGGCCAACGCGGCCGGGCTCTTCCTGCTCCTCTTCGCCCTCGTGGCACTGTCGTTGACCCTCGCGGGCGGCGACACGCTCGGACAGGCCCTGCACGCGCTGCTGTTCCTGTCGATGCTGCTCCTCGCCGTCGCGAACTTCGCCGACAGCTCCTCGCTGGTCAAGGTGGGCGGCTGGGTCGCCGTGGCGGCGGGGGCGGTGGCCTGGTACGCCGCGACGGCCGCGCTCGCGCACTGGCCGACGGCACTTCCGAGGCGGGCTGCCGGCCGGGGGGTGACGGCCACCGGCTGATATGGCAGCCGACGCCGGGGAGTTGGGCGGCCCCGGCGATCCAATGAGCGGACCCCTTCGTGGCCTGACGGCACACGTGGGGGTCCGTTCGGTTGTCCGGGCCCGTGCGGGGCGGTGGGGGCTGGTCGCGCAGTTCCCCGCGCCCCTGAAGGGGCGCATGCTGCAGTGCTCCTTCTTCCAGGGGCGCGGGGCTGTGTCAACGTGCGGCTCCGCCGTGTGGGCGCGGCCTGCACCCACCGGCCCGCACAGCCGAACGGCCCTACTCCACCGTCACCGACTTCGCCAGGTTCCGCGGCTTGTCGATGTCGCGGCCCAGCGCCTTCGCCGTGTGGTAGGCGAGGAGTTGGAGGGGGATGCCCATGAGGATGGGGTCGAGTTCGTCCTCGTTCTTGGGGACGACGATCGTGCGGTCCGCCTTCTCCTGGTGCTGGTGGGCCACCGCCAGGATCTTGCCGCTGCGGGCCTTGATCTCCTCCAGGGCCGCGCGGTTCTTCTCCAGCAGGTCGTCGTCGGGGACGATCGCCACCGTGGGCAGCGCCGGCTCGATCAGGGCCAGCGGGCCGTGCTTCAGCTCGGACGCCGGGTAGGCCTCCGCGTGGATGTAGGAGACCTCCTTGAGCTTCAGGGAGGCCTCACGGGCCACCGGGTAGCCCCGGACGCGGCCGATGAAGAGCATCGAGCGGGCGTCGGCGTACTCCTTCGCCAGCTTCTCGATCTCCGCCTCCTGGGCGAGGATCTCGGCGATCTGGGCGGGCAGCCTGCGCAGGCCGTCGATGACCCGCTTGCCGTCCCGGACCGAGAGGTCGCGGGTGCGGCCCAGGTGCAGCGCGAGCAGGGCGAAGGCGACCGTCGTGTTGGTGAAGCACTTGGTCGAGACCACGCAGACCTCGGGGCCCGCGTGCACGTACATGCCGCCGTCCGCCTCGCGGGCGATCGCCGAGCCGACCACGTTCACCACGCCCAGCACCCGCGCGCCCTTGCGCTTCAGTTCCTGGACGGCGGCGAGCACGTCGTACGTCTCACCGGACTGGGAGACCGCGATGTAGAGGGTGTCGGGGTCGACCACCGGGTTGCGGTAGCGGAACTCGGAGGCCGGCTCGGCGTCCGCGGGGATCCGGGCCAGCTCCTCGATCATCTGGGCGCCGATCATGCCCGCGTGGTACGAGGTGCCGCAGCCGAGGATCTTCACCCGGCGCACGGCACGCGCGTCGCGGGCGTCCAGGTTGAGGCCGCCGAGGTGCACGGTGGAGAAGCGGTCGTCGATCCGGCCGCGCAGCACGCGGTCGACCGCCTCGGGCTGCTCGCAGATCTCCTTGTGCATGTAGGTGTCGTGGCCGCCCATGTCGTACGACTCGGCCTCCCACTCCACGGTGGTCGGCTCGGCCGTCGTCCGGGTGCCCTCGGTGGTGTATGTCCGGAAGTCGTCGGCCTTGAGGGTGGCCATCTCGCCGTCGTCCAGAGTCACTATCTGGCGGGTGTGGGTCACCAGGGCCGCGATGTCGGAGGCGACGAACATCTCCTTGTCGCCGATGCCGAGGACGACCGGGGAGCCGTTTCGCGCCACCACGATGCGCTCGGGGAAGTCGGCGTGCATCACCGCGATGCCGTAGGTGCCCTCGATCAGGCGCAGCGCCTGGCGGACCCGCTCCTCCAGGGTCTCCGCCTGGGAGCGGGCGATCAGGTGGACGAGGACCTCGGTGTCGGTCTCGGAGAGGAACTCGACGCCGTCCGCCTCCAGCTTGCGGCGCAGGTCCGCGGCGTTGTCGATGATGCCGTTGTGGACGAGGGCGACCTTGTGGTCGGCCGACATGTGCGGGTGGGCGTTCACGTCGGAGGGCGCGCCGTGGGTGGCCCAGCGGGTGTGGGCGATACCGGTGGTGCCCTTGAAGCGTGCCGGGACCTTGGCCTCCAGGTCCCGGACCCGGCCCTTGGCCTTGACCATCTTCAGGCCGGCCGCCTTCGGGGAGGTGACGACGATGCCCGCCGAGTCGTAGCCGCGGTATTCCAGCCGCTGCAGCCCCTCCAGGAGCAGGGGAGCGACATCACGCTTACCGATGTATCCGACAATTCCGCACATATATAGGTGTTCCGTATCCCTCAGCCGTAGACCATGCGGCGCAGCTGCCGGAGGGTGAGCTCCGGCGGGGCGACCGCCCTGTACTTCAGATCCGCCTCGATCCGTTCGAAGATCTCCGCGTTCACCAGGCCTTCTGCCTGCAGTTCGCGGTGGCGGCGCCGGACGTAGTCCCCGGCCGTCTCGTCGAAGTAGGCGAGCACGTCCTGTATCACCCGCAGCGCCTCGCCCCGGCTCAGGGGCGTGGACCGCGTCAGATGATCAACAAGTTCGTCGTGCACCCGTAGATCCTGGAGTACGGAACAGCGGTTTAGCAAGAATCCTGCCCGATTCCGGGCAACGGCCTGTTGAATCTCTTATGGGGTTCTGTTCGCAGCCTGTCCATCCTGTGTCTTGCGCCACGTTGCTTGTGGAGACGAGTTTCAGACGCCATGGACATTCCTCGTATGGGAGTACCCGAGAAGCTCGCCGAGCGCATGAGCATGGCCGAGCAGCACGAGTACCTCCGCGCCACATTCTCCCGGCGGTCGATGATCAGAGGCGGCGCCGTGACGGTCGGCGCCGTCACGGGCGGCTCGTTCGTGCTGGGTGGCACCGCTCAGGCGGCCGTCCCCACCCAGTCCTCCGCCCCCGCCACCCAGTACGTCGACGGTGCCTTCGTGGCGCCCTTCGGCCGTCACCTCGCCTACGGCAACGACGCCAGCACGGAGATGACGATCTCCTGGCAGGTCCCGGTCGCGGTGAAGAAGCCCTTCGTTCGCATCGGCACCCACGCCTCGCACCTCTCGGTCAAGATCGACGCCGAGATACGCACCCTGTACACCCCGGCCGGCATCGGCGCCAGCGGCAACCACACCCAGTACTACGTGCACGCCAAGCTGGCCAACCTCAAGCCGGGCCGCACCTACTTCTACGGCGTCGGCCACGAGGGCTTCGACCCGGCCTCGCCGCAGTTCGCGAGCACCATCGGCACCTTCACCACCGCGCCCTCGCACAAGGAGCCGTTCACCTTCACGGCCTTCGGCGACCAGGGCGTCAGCTACCACGGCCTGGCCAACGACAGCCTGATCCTCGGCCAGAACCCCAGCTTCCACCTGCACGCCGGTGACATCGCGTACGCCGACCCGGCCGGCGCGGGCAAGACCGCCGACGCCGGCTTCGACTCGCGCGTGTGGGACCAGTTCCTGGCCCAGACCGAGTCGGTCGCCAAGTCCGTGCCGTGGATGGTCTCCTACGGCAACCACGACATGGAGGCCTGGTACTCGCCCAACGGCTACGGCGGCGAGGAGGCCCGCTTCTCCCTGCCCGACAACGGGCCGGACAAGAAGAACCTGCCGGGCGTCTACTCCTTCGTCCACGGCAACACGGCGATCATCTCGCTGGACCCGAACGACGTCTCCTTCGAGATCCCGGCCAACCTCGGCATCTCGGGCGGCACCCAGACCAAGTGGTTCGAGGCGCAGCTCAAGAAGTTCCGCGCCGCGAAGGACATCGACTTCATCGTCGTGTTCTTCCACCACTGCGCCTACTGCACCTCCACGGCGCACGCCTCGGAGGGGGGCGTGCGACAGGAGTGGGTGCCGCTGTTCGAGAAGTACACGGTGGACCTGGTCATCAACGGCCACAACCACCAGTACGAGCGCACCGACGTCATCAAGGGCGACAAGGTCGTCAAGAAGCTCCCGATCGGCGAGACGGCCTACTCCGAGACCGAGGGCGTCGTCTACGTCACCGCGGGCGCGGCCGGCCGCAGCCTCTACGCGTTCACCGCCCCGGACTCCTACGAGGGCCACCTGAACGAGGTCGACTCCGTCGCCTCCTTCATCAACACCAAGGACGGCAAGGTCAACGAGACCGTCACCTGGTCCCGGGTGCGCTACCTCAACTACTCGTTCCTGCGCGTGGATGTCGAGCCGGCGCCGCGCGGCCAGTACGCCAAGCTGAAGGTGTCGGGCATCGCCGAGACCGGCGACCGCATCGACCACTTCACGGTGGCGCGCAAGGCCAAGTAAGGCCCGGCAGGGCCCAGCAAGGCACGGACGGGTGGTCCTCGGGCCGTACGAGGATCACCCGCTCCGTCCTTTCCCGTCCCCGTCGGCTCACATCCTCTTCAGCACCGCCTGTTTGGCCATCGCGAACTCCTCGTCCGTGAGCACGCCCCCGCGATGCAGCTCACCCAGTTCGCGCAGGCGCCGCAGCAGCGCGTCGTGATCGGCCTCGGGCTCCTCGGCCGTCCGGGGTGCCTCGGGCGGCGTCGCCGACGGATGCGGCAGCCGCGCCTGCACCGCCGCCGCGACCAGCGCCATCAGCGGGTCCCGCTTGAACCCCCACAGTTCCACCGCGTTGGGGTCGTACTTGGCCCGCGCCTCGGCCGGAGCGCCGCGCACCCGGAACCGCAGATGGCCGTTCTCCAGTCCGGCGGAGGGCTGCCACTCCACGGCCAGGATGTCCGCCAGGGCCAGCGTGCGGGGACCGGAGGCCGCCTTCGTGTCCTCCGTCTTCCAGTTCCACTCCAGCCGCACCCGCTCGCCGTCGAAGCCGGCCGTGCCGTCCCCGGCGGAGACCGACAGCGGCAGCCGCGGACCCGGCAGCAGGTACCCGGTCACCGGCGTGCCCGGGACCTGCTCCAGCAGCAGCGCGTCGCGCACCTCGTCCGTGAAGTACTCGGCGACGCCGTACCGGTCCGGCTCCACGGTCAGCTGGTAGGGGTCGTGGGTCTCGACGAGACGGCCGCCGGTGGCGTGCAGCAGCGGATCGGCGCCGTCCCGCAGCCGCAGCCTCAGCCGCCCCGACCTACGGCCCTGCTCGAACGAGATGCCCGCCAACGCGCCCAGCGGGACGACCAGTTCACCCAGCGTCCGGCGCAGCACACTGACGTTCCTGTCCCGCCCGGGAGTCAGTCGCAGCGCGTCTTGGTCGAAGGCCCAGATGCCGTCCTTCTGGATGATTTCCGCCATGCGGGGATTGTTCCACCGGAAGTACGGCCTGATGGTCTCGACCAATCCCGGTCTCTGGTGAATCCTCTCTGGTGACTCCTTCGCCGAGTCACAGTCGAGAAGGGAGCGCATGTGAGACGGCACCACAGAACGACTCCCGGAAGTTCCCGCACCTCCCCCACCTCCCGCGTGGCCCGCGCGCTCGGGTCCCTGCTGCTGGTCGCGGCGGCCGGCGCCTTCACGGTCGGGGCCACCCCGGCGGCGCCGCGGTCCGTCCCGGCCCCGCTCGACCGGGTCGTCCCGGCGCCCGCCTCGGTCAGGGCGGCCGGAGCGCCGTACCGCATCACCCGTGACACGGCCATCCGCGTCGACGGCCCCCGGGAGGTGCGCCGGGTCGCCGAGTACCTGGCGGACCTGCTGCGCCCGCCCACCGGCTACCGGCTGCCCCTGACCACGCACGGCACCTCGGGTATCCGACTCCGGCTGGCCGACGGGCCGTTCGGCGCCGAGGGCTACCGCCTCGACAGCGGCCGCGACGGCGTCACCCTCACCGCAGCCGAGCCCGCCGGCCTCTTCCACGGCGTCCAGACCCTGCGCCAGCTGCTCCCCGCGGCCGTCGAGAAGGACACCGTGCAGCCCGGCCCCTGGCTGGTCGCGGGCGGCACCGTCACCGACCGCCCGCGCTACGCCTACCGGGGCGCGATGCTCGACGTCTCCCGGCACTTCTTCACCGTGGCCCAGGTCGAGCGGTACATCGACGAGCTGGCCCTCTACAAGATCAACGAGCTGCATCTGCACCTCAGCGACGACCAGGGCTGGCGGATCGCCATCGACTCCTGGCCCCGCCTGGCGGCCTACGGCGGCTCCACCCAGGTCGGCGGCGGCGAGGGGGGCCACTACACCAAGGCGCAGTACGAGGAGATCGTCCGGTACGCGGCCTCCCGCTACCTCGAGGTCGTCCCCGAGATCGACATGCCCGGCCACACCAACGCGGCCCTCGCCTCCTACGCCGACCTCAACTGCGACGGCACCGCACCGCCGCTGTACACCGGCACCGAGGTCGGCTTCAGTTCGCTGTGCGCGTCGAAGCAGGTGACGTACGCCTTCGCGGCCGACGTCATCCGCGAGCTGGCCGCCCTCACCCCGGGCCGCTATCTCCACATCGGCGGCGACGAGGCGCACTCCACCAGCCACGATGACTATGTGGCGTTCATGGACCGGGTGCAGCCGCTCGTCGCGAAGTACGGCAAGACGGTGATCGGCTGGCACCAGCTGACCGGCGCGCATCCGGCCAAGGGCGCGATCGCCCAGTACTGGGGGCTGGACGACACGAGCGCGGACGAGAAGGCCCAGGTGGTCAAGGCCGCCCAGAACGGCACCGGGCTGATCCTCTCGCCCGCCGACCGGGTCTACCTCGACATGAAGTACGACGCGGACACCCCGCTCGGCCAGGACTGGGCCGGCCTGGTGGAGGTGCGGCGGTCGTACGACTGGGATCCGGGCGACTACCTTGCCGGTGCGCCGAGTTCGGCGATCCGGGGGGTCGAGGCGCCGCTGTGGACCGAGACCGTCGTGACCGGCGCCGACATCGACTACATGGCCTTCCCGCGGCTGCCGGGGGTGGCCGAGCTGGGCTGGTCGCCGGCGGCCACGCACGACTGGGACGCCTACAAGGTGCGGCTCGCCGCGCAGGCGCCCCGCTGGGACTCCCTCGGCATCGGCTACTACCGCTCGCCGCAGGTGCCCTGGCCTGCGAAGTGAGCTGAACCGGAAAGACCGACGGGCTCCCCCGAGGACCGTACTCGGGGGAGCCCGTCGGCCTGGATCAGAACCCCGCGACGGGATTTTTCAGGGTTCCGACCAGCTGGAGGGCGCCCGACGGGTCCGCCAGGTCCACCATCTGCTTGTTGTTGCGCAGCTGGAGCCGGTTGAGGCAGGACAGCGCGAACTCGGGCGCGAACATGTCGTACCGCGTGAACTTGTCGGCGAGTTCGGGCGCCGACTCCTGGTACGCGCGCGTGACCTCCGCGACCGTCCGCCAGAAGTCGTCCTCCGTCAGGACCCCTTCGGCCGCGAGGTTCGCGGCGAGAAAGCGGAAGAAGCAGTCGAAGACGTCCGTGAAGATCGACAGCAGCTTCTTGTCCTCGGGCACCTCGACGCGCAGCCGCTCGACCGTCGGCGGCAGCACCGCGTCCGGGTCCATGACCGCGATCTCCTCGGCGATGTCCTTGTAGACCGCCCGCTGCACCACGCCGTCCTTCAGGACCAGGACGACGTTCTCGCCGTGCGGCATGAACACCAGGTCGTAGGCGTAGAAGCTGTGCAGGAGCGGGGTGAAGTAGGCCTTCAGATAGGCCCGCAGCCAGTCCTTCGGGGTCAGCCCGCTCCGCTCGATCAGCGCGGCGGCGAAGGACGCGCCCTCGTGGTCCACATGGACCAGGGAGGCCATCGTCGCGAGCGACTCGCCCTCCTGGAGGGACGGCACCGGGCTCTCCCGCCAGAGCGCGGCCAGCATCTTCCGGTACGGCGAGTAGCGGTCGGTCGCCCGCTCGTACTCCAGGTGCCGGTAGCCCACGGCCGCCCGCTCCCGGATGATCGACAGGCCGGTGGACTTGAGGACCGGGTCGTTGTCGATGAGCTGGGCCAGCCAGTCGTTGATCGCCGGGGTGGCCTCCATGTAGGCGGCCGAAAGACCGCGCATGAAACCCATGTTGAGGACCGACAGGGCGGTCTTCACGTAGTGCTTCTCGGGGTGGCTGTTGTTGAAGAAGGTCCGGATGGACTGCTGGGCCAGGTACTCGTCGTCGCCCTCGCCCAGACACACCAGGTGACCGCGCGCCACCTCGGCGGCGAAGGTGACCGTGAGCTTGTTCCACCACTGCCAGGGGTGGACCGGGATGAAGAGGTAGTCGGCGGGGTCCAGGCCCCGGTCGCGCAGGACGCCGTGGAAGCGCTCCACGGTCTCCTCGCCCAGCTCGTCGCGGACGAAGGACTCGTACTCGATACCGACGCCCGCCGTGAACGCGGCCCGCGAGGTGTGGGCCGCCAGCCAGACCAGCCGGATGGGGCTCGCGGTCTCGGGGGCGTACGACAGGTACTCGTGGACGCCGAAGCCGAGCCGGCCGTTGTTGGCGACGAAACAGGGGTGGCCCTCGGTCATCCCGGTCTCGATCGCCTGGAAGCCGGCGCGTGCCAGCTCGGCGGCCGGGATCGGCGGCTTGGTGAGCTTGTAGCAGGTGCCGGAGAGGGTGGAGGAGATCTCCTCCAGGTAGACCGGCAGGATCTCGTCGCTCAGGCCCAGCGAGTCCTTCAGCTCGATGAAGAAGTCCAGTGCGGCGAGCGGGAGTTCCGCGCCGTCGCGGACCCGGCCGATGGAGTCGGCGTCCACCTGCCAGTGGTCCAGGGCCCGGCGGACGGCGGTGAAGCGGTACCGGGTGAGCCCGTCGTCGCTGCGGACGACGTAACCGGACCCCTCCTCCTCCGGGGTGATCAGGCGCTCGTGCGCGAACTCCGCGAGCGCCTTGCGTATCAGGAGCCGGTTGGCCTTCTCCCAGCGCTCGGGGGAGAGATGGGCGACCGCGTCTGCGAGGGTCATACGGACACCGCCTTCTCGAACCGCTCCCGGGTGCAGATGCTCAGCAACGCCTTCTTCTCCGGCTTCTGGATCTCGCCCACGGGCACGAACCCGACGGCCTCGTTCAGCGCGTGCACGGCCGTGTTGTGCACGTCCGGCTCGACGACGATCCGGCGGGCCGCCGGGTCCTCGAAGAGGTGCGCGACCACGGCGGTGATCACGGCCCTGGTGAACCCGTGCACGGGTGTGTCGGTCGCCGGGGTCAGGAAGTGCATCCCGACGTCCCCCGGCTCGGGCTCGTACAGCCCGACCAGCTCACGGTGGACGGGGTCGTACGTCTCCATGAGGAAGGCGGGCTCACCGTCCTCGCCGAGCCCCAGCAGCGCGTGATGGTGCTCGTCGGCGGCGATCTCCATGTACGCCCGCTCGACGTCCTCCAGTCTCGCGTCCTGCATCATCCAGTAGGCCGCCTTGGGGTGCGTCACCCAGCGGTGCAGCAGTTCGGCGTCCTCGATCGGGTCGAGGGGCCGGAAGGCGAAGGTCGGGGTGGCGGTGGCGCTCATACTGCGAACTCCTGGAAGGCGATGGTCTTCTCCACCGGGTAGTACTCCGAGCCGAGCAGCTCGCGGATGATGTACGCGTTCCGGTAGGGGCCCATGCCCAGGTCGGGGCTGGTGATGCTGTGGGTGTGGACGCCGGCGTTCTGCAGGAACACGCCCCGGCCCGTGACGTCGACGGCGTAGTTGCGGGCCACGTCGAAGTTGCCGTGCGAGTCGTAGCGCAGCCGGTTCCGGACGGGCCTGAGGAACTCGGGCTCGGCGTACTTGTAGCCGGTGGCCAGGACCAGGCCCTGGGTCTCCAGCTCGTACTCCTTGCCCTGCTCCTCCTGACGGAGGGAGAGGGTGTAGGTGCCGTTGTCGTAGGCCGCCGCGGTCAGCGCGGAGTTGGTGAGGAGCCGGGTGGGGACCGGGCCGCCGAGGTTCTTCTGGTAGAGCAGGTCGAAGATCTCGTTGATCAGGTCGCCGTCGATCCCCTTGAACAGGCCCTTCTGTTCGGCGGTCAGCCGGTAGCGGGTCGCCTCGGGCAGGGCGTGGTAGTAGTCGATGTACTCGGGGCTGGTCATCTCCAGCGTGAGCTTGGTGTATTCGAGCGGGAAGAAGCGCGGGGAGCGGGTGACCCAGTTCAGGCGGTAGCCGTGGACGTCGATCTCGCTGAGCAGGTCGTGGTAGATCTCGGCGGCGGACTGGCCGCTGCCGACCAGCGTGATCGACTCCTTGGACTGGAGTTCCTGCTTGTGCCTCAGGTAGCGCGAGTTGTGGATGAAATCGCCGCCCAGGCCCTGGCAGGCCGCCGGGATGTGGGGCGGGGTGCCGGTGCCGAGGACCAGCCGGCGGGCGCGGTAGGTGTCACCGGCGGCCGTGGCGACGACGTACAGCCCGTCCTCGTACCGGACCTCCGTCACCGTGGTGCTGAAGCGGACGTTGGTCAGCTTGTTCGCGGCCCAGCGGCAGTAGTCGTCGTACTCCACCCGCAGCGGATAGAAGTTCTCGCGGATGTAGAACGAGTACAGCCGGCCCTTCTCCTTCAGGTAGTTGAGGAAGGAGTACGGCGAGGTGGGGTCGGCCAGGGTGACCAGGTCCGACATGAACGGGGTCTGGAGATGGGCGCCGTCCAGGAACATGCCGGCGTGCCACTCGAAGTCGGGCTTGGAGTCCAGGAAGACGCCGTCCAGTTCGGCGATCGGCTCGGTCAGGCAGGCGAGGCCGAGGTTGAAGGGGCCGAGCCCGATGCCCACGAAGTCATAGGTCTTGTTCGGGTTTTCAGGACGCGCGGTCAAGGGACTCTCCCAGGTACTGCTCGGCGTGGCCGGCGATCAGAGCGAGGACGGCGGCGATGTCGGCCGTCGTGGTCTCGGGGTTGAGCAGGGTGAACTTGAGGTAGTGGCGGCCGCCCACCTTGGTGCCCGCGACCACCGCGTCGCCGGAGGCGAACAGGGCCTTGCGGGCATACAGGTTGGCGCGGTCGATCTCGGCCGGGTCGGTGATGGCCGCCGGGATGTAGCGGAAGACGAGGGTGGACAGGGACGGCTGGACGACGACGTCGAAGCGGGGGTCGGCGGCGAGCAGCCGCCAGCCCTCCGCGGCCAGGTCGCAGACCTCGTCGAAGAGCTGTCCGATGCCGTCGGCGCCCATGGTGCGCAGCGTCATCCACAGCTTGAGGGCGTCGAAGCGGCGGGTGGTCTGCAGGGACTTGTCGACCTGGTTGGGGATGCGCTCCTCGACCATCCGGCGCGGGTTGAGGTACTCCGCGTGGTAGGTGGCATGGCGCAGGGTCGCGGCGTCCCGGACCAGCACGGCGGACGAACTGACCGGCTGGAAGAAGGACTTGTGGTAGTCGACGGTGACCGAGTCGGCGCGCTCGATCCCGGCGATCCGGTCCCGGTGCCTGAGGGAGGCGAGCAGACCGCAGCCGTAGGCCGCGTCCACGTGCATCCACACGCCGTACTGCTCGCACAGTTCGGCGATCTCCGGCAGCGGGTCGATGGAGCCGAAGTCGGTGGTGCCGGCGGTGGCGACGACCGCCATGGGCACCAGGCCGTCCTTCGTGCAGCGCTCCAGTTCGCGGGCGAGGGCGACGGTCTGCATCCGCTTGTCCTGGCCGACGGGGACGGAGACCACCGCGTCCTGGCCGAGGCCGAGCAGTTTCGCCGACTTCTTCACGCTGAAGTGGCTGACCTCGGAGGCGAAGATCCGCAGTTTCGCCAGGGAGTCGGTCTTGCTCTCCTCGCGGGCCAGCAGCAGCGCCTGGAGGTTGGACTGGGTGCCGCCCGAGGTGAACACGCCGTCGGCGGCCTCGCCGAGGCCGATGCGGGCGGTCGTCCAGTCGATCAGCTTCCGCTCGATGAGGGTGCCGCCGGCCGACTGGTCCCAGGTGTCCAGGGAGGAGTTGACGGCGGTGAGCACCGCCTCGCCGAGTACCGCCGGGATGACCACCGGGCAGTTGAGGTGGGCGAGGTAGCGGGGGTGGTGGAAGTAGACGGCGTCCCGGAGGTAGACGTCCTCCAGCTCGTCCAGGACCGCGGTGGTGTCGTGCAGCGGCTGGTCGAGGTCGATGCCGTCGATGAGAGGGGAGAGGGCGTCGACGGTGATACCCGTGAACGGTCGTTCGGTGGTGGCGAGTTTGGCCGCCACCCGCTCTACTCCTTCGGTCACGGAGCGGCGGTAGTGCTCCGCGGTCAGGTCATTGAGCAGGTGCGAGCGCATGTGGGGGTCCTCCGGGGACGATCCGTGCGGGGGAAGGGAGCGATTGGCTCCAACTTAGGTTAGCCTAACCTAACTAACGGTGGAAGCGCTGCCCTCCGGTGAAAGCCGTCACTTCGTCCTCGCAACTACTCGCCGGCGGCCCGGAGCTGCTCCTCCGTCAGGCCCTGCCGCCAGTAGCCGACGAAGGTGACCCGGCGCCGGTCCACCCCCCGCTCCCCGACGAAGTGCCGGCGCAGCTCCTTGACCCGCCCGGACTCGCCGGCGATCCAGACGTACGGGCGCTCCGCGGCGGGCAGCAGGGCACCCCGGATCGCCGCCTCGGCGGTGCCGCCCACCACCCAGTCGATCTCCGCGTCGGCCGCGGTCGCCACGTCCTGGACGTCCCCGGCGTGCGGCACCTCCAGCCAGGCGCGGACCCGGGTGCCGGCGGGGAGGGATTCGAGGATGGCGGTCGCCGCGGGTACGGCGGTCTCGTCGCCCCAGATCAGCACCAGATCGGTGTCCTCGGGCGGCCGGAAGCGGATCGCCCGGTTGTCGGCGACCGCCGGGCCGAGCAGGAACACCCGGTCCCCGGCGGCGGCCCGCGAAGCCCAGCGGGAGGCCGGCCCGGCCGGGGATGGGGGTCCCCCCGCTCGAGCGGAGCCGAGAGTGGGGGAGGCCCCGGGCCCGACACCGTGCAGCGCGAAGTCGATGTCGACCTCGTCCGGGTTCCTGCGCAGTTCCCGGAGCGTGTACGACCGCATCACGGCCCGTACGTCGTCCGGGAGTTCACGCCAGCCCTGCCACCAGCCCTCGCCCAGCTCGACGGGGACGGCGGGCTCGGTGCGGCCCTCGGCCGGGATGAACAGGGAGAGGGACTGGTCGCGTCCGTGGGAGTGGAAGTGCTCCAGATCGGCGCCGGCGAAGGTGACCCGGACCAGAGACGGACCGAGCCGCCTCGTCCGTACGACCTGGAGGGAGAAGAAACGGAACGGGGCGGCTACGGCCGTCGTCATATGAGCTCCTGAGACTCAGGAAGTTGTGTGGACGTACTCGGGAGCGGAGGTCAGCTGACCTTCTTCGCCGTCTCCAGCGCCTTGGCGAGGTTCTCCACCATCGCGACGCACTTGTCGTAGGAGAAGATCGGCTCGGGGGAGCGGGCGATGACCTGGCCGGCCTTGACCGCGGGGAGCTTCTTCCAGGTGGCCTGGGTGATGTCGGCCGGCTGGATGGTCGCCGAGCGGTCGTCCATCATGATCACGTCGGCCTGGTACTTGTCGACGTTCTCCCAGCTCAGGTCCTCGTACCAGCCGCCGCTCTTCCTCAGCACGGACGCCGACGGCTCGACGAAGTTGACCCCGAGGGCCTTGAAGTACTCCAGGTCCACCGAGAGGTTGGAGCCGGAGACGTAGAACAGGTCCTGGGCGGCCGAGCCGGCCAGCACCTTGATGTCGGGGTGCGCCTTGGCGGCGGCGCGCAGCCGGCTGGACGCCTCCTCGAAGCGCTTCTTGGCGTCCGTGACCTTGCTCGCCGTCATGTCCGCGCCGAGCGACTCGGCGAGGGCCCAGACGCGCTGGAGCGGGACGGTCAACTGGCGGTCGTAGGCCGAGATGCCGACGCTCGGGGCGAGCTTGGCGATCTTGTCCTTGGACTCGTCCGGGACGTACCAGAGGGTGCCGGCGCCGTCGAACATCGTGGTGATGAGGACCTCGGGGGCGAGGGCGGCGTACTTCTCGACGTTGAACTGGCCCCAGGTGTTGCCGAGGACGGTCACCTTGCTGATGTCCATGTCACCGGCCTGGACGTCGGCCTTGCCGTCCTTGGTCTTCGTCGGGCCGAACACGCCCTTGACGTCGATGCCGTAGTCGTACAGCGCGGCGGCGACCCCGGTGAACGCGACGATGTTCGCCGGGACCTTGTCCAGCTTCACCGTGGTCCCACGGTCGTCCTTGAAGGTCCAGGGACCGGACTTGGCGGCCGTCGTCTCCTTGTCGGAGGAACCACCGCTTTTCGCGTCGTCGTCCCCGCAGGCGGCGAGCACGGTACCGAGGCCGAGGGCGCCACCGGCGGCGAGGATGCCGCGGCGAGTGAGGTGGGCTGCTCTGACGTTGGACATAGGTGTGGCTGCTTTCGGACGTGCGGAAACACCGCCGGACAGGTCGTGAATTAGGTTAGCCTAACCTCAGATCTTGTCCAGAGCTCCCCCCTTGGGCCCTCCTCTCGAGCAAGCCTCACTGGCCTCAATTCCCGCGCGTGCGCCGCTCCTTGATACCTCTGTCGGCCCTGTGAGTACCCGACTCTTGATGCCCGCTCGTCGGCGTGCTCACTTGGTGGAGTGACTTACGGCTGGAGCAGACGTTCGCTCGTGTCCCTCTTCCTGGTCTCCGTGGGAGTTCCGGCGGTGCTCGTCCTCGGAGCCGTCACGGGCTGGACTCACTCTGCGATCGGTACACCGACCTGGGCGTCGTGGACGATCGCGGCGCTGGCGATCTGCATCGGCCTGCCGTTTGCCTGGGCCTCCACCCCGCTGGGTACGAGAGGCGCCACGCACCTCCTGCTCAATGCCTATCGGCGTGAGGGACTGGAGACTGCCGAACGGCAGTATCTGTCCAGGCTGGCCCCTCGCAGGGCTGGGCTTCAGCTGTTCAACCTCGCACTCGCCCTCGATCGCGCGGGCGATCGGGATGGCGCCCACGCGGTCTACCGGCGCGTGGCGGAGTACGGATTTCCGCCGGCCATGGCGAATCTGGCGTACGGCCTGAGCCTGCGTGGTGAGGAGGACGAGGCGCAGGACTGGTACCGCCGTGCACTGGAGGCGGGGTACAAGCCTGGTGGTGTGCAGGAGGAGGTGAACGGCGAGTAGGAGACGGTGCGTTGCCGGATCCGGTGCCCCTGGGCGCGCCGTCCGATCGCGAATGCGGGCCGCACCGAAGCCGGAGTACGAGGGCTGCTTCGGGCAGCTGATCCTCGGCGCTGACGCTCTTGTGGAGATGGGCGAGCGCAAGGTTGTCCGGCGTGCCGCGAGGGAGGCGGGACGGCGCCTCGCCTGGAAGACGACCACGCATCTCACCCTCGCCCTCACCCTCACCCTCACCACCGCCTTCGCCGAGGCGGAGGCCACTGGTCCTCCGCTCAGCGTCTGCCGTGGTCCGGTCGGCGTGCTCAGCGTCCGCCGTGTCGCAAGACCGAGAGGAGGACCGACGGAGCGAAGAGCCGCGTCGGCGGGGCACAGAGCGCCAGGACGTCCAGGAGGGCGTAATTGGCCGTCACGTCGGCCGTCGCCGCCCGTTGGACACGGTCGAGGTAGGCGTGTTGCAGCCGGTGCAGCGGTGTCCGGTGCCCGCCCGTGGTCCCGGGATGCCGGAGGTCCTCGGCCTCTGCGATCTTCCACGGACCGGTGGCCTCCGCCGCGACAGCACGTTGCACACGCCTGGTGAAGCCGGGGCTCGTGCCATGGTCCGTGAGAACGCCACGTAGCGCCAGCGCCTGGCGCACCGCGACCGTCATCCCCTGCCCGTAGACGGGGTTGAAGGTGCACACGGCGTCGCCGACCACGACGAACCCCTCGGGCCTGCGGGCGGTCCGGTCGAAATGCCGGCGTCTGCTCCCCGGCGGGCGGAAGCCGCGCAGCGGCGAGTCAGGGACAGCACTCGCGAGGAACCCGGCAAGGGCAGGTGACGCGAGGGTGGCGGCGAACGCGGCAAAGCCCTCCTGATCCGTGGGGGGTTCGTGTCCGCGCAGGCCGCCGACCGCGACGATCCACCGGTCGCCCTCCACCGGCAGCGCGATGCCGAAGCGAGGCAGACTCGTGCCTGACACCTGCAGATACACGCCCCTGGCAAGCCCGGGCACCGGGGCGGTCCGCCGGAAGAGGCCCGTGGTGTAGGCGATGGCGGCGTCCACCGTTTCCTCGGCGGGCGCCGGGAACCCGGCGTCGACCAGCCATGCGGGCGCCGCGGACGAGCGTCCCGAGGCATCCACGACCAGGGCGGCGGGGATCACGTCACTGGTGTCACCGCAGCGCAGTCGCAGTCCGGTGACCGCACCCGCCGACGTCTCCAGCCCGATGGCACGGGCGCCCTCGCGGAACGAGATCCGCGGATCCTGCGACACCCTGCGTCGCACCGTCCAGTCGAGCACCGGCCGCGTGCAGCTGAGGACGGTGCGCCGTGCGGGGAAGCGCGGAATCACTCCCGCGGGGCCCACCCACTCCAGGTCGCCGGGGAGCCCGAGCGACACGGCGCCGGCCTCGCGAAGCTCGGACCGGATGCCGGGCAGCAGCTCCTCGACCCCGGTTTCGCCTCGCTCGAACAGCAGATGGGTGTGATGGGCCTGGGGTATGCCGGCCCGGGCGTCGGGGCCGGCTGGAAGACGGTCGCGTTCGACGACGGTGACGTCGTAATCCGCGCCGGCGAGTACCGAGGCGGCCAGCAGACCCGCCAGCCCGGCTCCGACGACGACGGCGTTGCGCGGTGTCGCTGAGCTGTCTTCCCCGCTCAAATGTCTTTCCCTCCGTGCCCCGTGGGCAGCCCTGCCCCCCGACTGGGTGCGCCTCGGTCATGCCGAGAACGATGCGTGCGGCTGGTCGAGGGCATCATGGCACCCGTCGAGCCCGGTTCTGTTGGACCAGCCTCTCAGAAGTTGTTGTCCGTCCGGACTTGAGACCGCGTTTTCGCTGGTCGCGCATAAGCTGCAGGCGCTTGCGGACCAGGCCCGGTTTCATCAAGGGCGTCTGACCTGCCAGGAGCTCCATGCAGGGCGTCGGAGCGGCCGCCCTTCCGGCTCCGGCACGCCGGCTGCGTCGGGAGACGGCGTGGGAGTTGGCCGACGAGCCGGACACCTACTCGACCCACTCGATGCCGTGGGCGTCGCCGAGCCTCTTCCGGCCGTTGTAGTAGTCCATGTGCCGACGGTCGTCGTGCGGCCGTCTGGTGCAGGACGCTCCGGCGTCGGGATGGACCAGTGCGCAGTAACCGGCGGCGCGGGCACCGGATTTGGCGGCTTCCGCCTTTCGCGTATTCAGGCTCTTGGGCTCCCCTGGAGCCGAGGCCGTCACCGTGGGGCCAACCGGTCGTAGTGCCAGCACAGCGATTTCACGGAGCGGGCGAGTCTGGCGGCGACGGCGCCCCGCACGGCGTCGGTGTCGCCGTTCCCCATCTGCACGTGGCCTTGCGCCTCGTCGATGCATGCCAACGCTGCGGTGCGGTCGGCAGGGGTCTGAGGGAGAACGCAGGCCCTGGCCCGGACCATGGGGACGAGGGCCCGGATGTGCTCACGGAACTCGCCCGCGATCCTCTCCAGCTCAGTGCTCTCGAAGTGGTCCTCGGGCCGCTCGGCGGCGAGCACGAGCAGGGTGCTGGCGCGCATCGCTGGGATGCTCAGGGGGCGGCCGTCCGCCTCTGCCGTCCCAGCATCGGCGGTAGTCGCGGGATCGCTCGGCATGGGTCTCCCCTCTACGGTCACGGTGATCCGTCTTCACTCACGTGACCGTAGGGAGGTCTCACCAGTCTCACCCGAACTGTCAGCTCGGTTGACCTACACGCTCGCTCAGACGAGCCCGATGCGTTCCGCGAGCTGTTCCGCCCGGCGGGCGTGCATGGCCCGGGCCCGGCGAATGACCGTGAGAACCAGTTGCCGGGCGAGCGGTGTCCGGGCAAGGTCCTCGGGCGCGATGGCCTCCAGTCCCAGCAGCGCGAGCAGAACCGCAGCGTCGTCGCGGCGCTGGCTGTGGCAGGCGGCGACTTCCAGGCCGAACGTGAACTCCCGCTCCAGTGACGGCAGGGGACTGGTGTCGATGGCGTCCGCGGTGTGCAGGGCCTCCCCGGTTTCGCCGGCCTCCATGTCGATGCTCAGGGCGTGCAGCGCCACGTTGGTGGGCCCGAACACCGTCCACGCCACGTTGGTGCCGTCGGGCACCTGGCGGGCGGCCGGCGCCGCGTGCTCTTGCAGCCGCTCGCGTGCGTCCCACCATCGTCGGCACCGGGTCTCCCCGACGACCGCGACGAGCTGGAGCGCGCCGCCCATCGCTGCCTTCTCCATCTCCGGGATCTGCTCGGCGGCCACCTGCTCGGCGGCGCGCAGTGCCAGTTCCTCCGCCTCGGCGGGCTGGCGGGCGGCGAGGAGTACGTGCCCCAGATTCCACTGGGCGGCGGCGATGCGGAGCGGGTCATCGGCGTCCTCGGCTGCACGCATGGCCCGGTCAGCGGCGAGGGTGGCAAGGTCGACGCGGCCGGTGCGCCGCAGGTACGAGCGGAGCAGGCAGTACAGGTCCGCTGCTGCCCGGAGGACGGCCCGCCGCTCGGCAGCGTCCGTCCCAGTACGGGCGGCCCGGACGGCGTGTTCGGTATCGGCGACCAGGACGGGCAGGACGTCGGCGGCCTGGGTGAACCGGTCCCCAGCGGTCTGCCAGCTCTGCCACGCCGCCTCCACCCGGTCCCTCAGCAGGGCCGCGGCCACCGGCTCGGCGCTTCGGGCGGGCCCGTACCCGAGGAGTGCGCGGCCCACCGCAGCCTCCGCGGTGTCGGTCGCCGCCTCCTCGACCGGGGCCGGCTCGGACAGCAGGGCGGCGGCCGGCACACCCAACTCCTGCGCGAGCGCGTACAGGATCGGCAGCGAAGGGACCTTGATGCCGCGTTCGATCTGGGACAGGTAGTCGGGTGCGATCCCGACGAGGCCGGCCACTGCGTCCTGGCGGCGCCCGCCGCGGTAGTGCCTGATCCGGTCCCCGATGGGGAGGTCTGCTGCAACCATGCGCCCACTCCTCGCTGCTGTGCTTCGAGCGTAGGGTTCCTGGCGGGCAGGGACGCGGGGTTCGCAGAGAGGGGTTGTCGGTGCCGGAGCTGGTGCTGTGGGACATCGACCATACGCTGATGGCCACCAGGGGCCTCGGCGGCCAACTGTGGGCGGCCGCCTTCGAGCAGGTGACAGGTGTGGCGTTGCGGAAGCAGGCCGACGTGACCGGGTCGACGGAACGAGTGATCCTGCGGGAGACCACCCGCCTGCACGACATCCCCTACAGCGACGAGCTGTTCACCCGGTTTGCTGACGCCCTCGGCGCCCAGCACGTGCAGCGGGCAGCCGAGCTGCGCGAACGCGGGCACGCGCTGCCCGGCGCCGCCAGCATTCTCACCGCCCTCTCGGACCGAGGTATCCGCCAGTCCGTGGTGACCGGCAACGTCCGCGCGGCCGCCGAGGTGAAGCTCGCCGTGTTCGGTCTGGACTCGTACCTCAGCCTGGACGACGGCGCCTACGGCGAGGACGGCGACGAACGCCCCGAGCTGCTGCTCGCGGCTCTGGAGCACACGGGTGTGGAGGCCGGCAGCGCGGTGTTCCTCGGCGACACTCTCGCCGACGTCGCCGGCGGACGCGCGGCCGGCGTCCGGGTGGTCGCCGTGGCCACGGGCCGGACCCCGGCGGCTGACCTGTTCGCTGCGGGCGCCAGTGCCGTACTGGACGATCTGTCGGACACCGCCGGCGCGCTGGCGGCCATCGAGGCGTGACCGAGCCCGGACATGACGAACGGCCCCGCTCTCCCGGAGGAGAGCGGGGCCGCCTGTTGTTCTACAGCTTCCGGAAGGAGGCGGTCGTGGCGAGTGTGGCGAGGCCGAGCAGGCCGGTGGGGGTGGGGCTCGGGTCCGGTGCGCCGTCCCGTCGGCAGACGAGGGCGTCGGTCCCAACTGGGTGCCTGGAGGCTGTAGCCGTCGGGCAGCTGGGGCCGTCCGGCTGGCCTCTGTTCGCCTCGCTCGCCCTCGGGTCCCTGGGGTCCTTGGAGTCCGGGGACGGTGGAGTCCGCACCCGGTTCCCCCTGCGGGCCCTGGTGTCCGGCCGCCCCGGAGGCGCCGGGCGAGGGGGTGATCGTGGGTGCGGCCTTGCCCGGGTCGCCCTTGTCACCCTTCGGCCCGGGCGGCCCGGGAATCGGCACCGGCACTGGCACCTCGGCCCGGCCGGGCGGGTTCTTGACTGCCTTGGCTGGGTCGGGGCGGCCGGGGTGCCGCCTTTCGCCTTGATCTGGGCGCGCAGTACGCGGACGTCTCCGGCGAGCGTGGTGACGGCGTTGCCGCGCAAGTCGGCCTCGTCGGCGAGCTGGTCGGCGTGCGTGGCCTCGGCCTGAACACGCACGTACACCAGAGCACCGCGCCGGTGAGGGCCAGCAGGAACGCGAGGAGGGCGATGGGCTTCCACCGTCGCACGAGGTCTGGGCATGGCTCCACGACGGCCGTGCAGAAACACGACGAGCCTTGCTGCGCTGAGAGCCCTGCACGGTGTCAGTCAGCCAGGCCACCACCCGCATCACATGGACGATCCGGCCGGTCGCCTTCCTGCCGCCGGCCCACCGCCAGGTCGCCGAACTGCCAGCTTGTGTGCACGACTTCAAGCCACATAGGTTCAGTTGATGCTTGAGGGTCCGGCGTCTCTCTTGGGCTGGACCTCAGGCATGCTCATCTGCATGAGTGCCTACAGCAGCGACCAGGACTTGAACGTCAGCGACGTTACTGGGACTGGCGTCGAGGTAGACGTGGCAACCAACCTGCTGAACGGCACCGTCCGGCTGTCAGTGCTCTGGACCGATGAGATCTACCTACGTCCGGATGACGCTGAACATGTGGCCCATGCCTTGCTGCGAGCCGCCGAACACGGCCGCCGCATCGCCGAGGATCGAAGCTCAGAACCGGACGGCAGTACCGCTACCAGCCAGTGAGTTACAAAATTTCTCTACTGGTTCAAGGCGGCTCGCTCCGCTCACCGCGCCCGACCCCGGCCGGCCTGCGCTCCTGTCTCGGCCCCGCTCCAGCCCGGCCAGCGCCCGTGCCGCGCTGGAGCACCCGACTCCATCGGCCGTCTGCTAAGACTCAAGGACTCCAAATACGCCGCGCAGTGCTTCCGCAAGGTCTATTGCGTCACTCCGCACCATGCGATCGGGGAACCACTCTATGAAGACCTCATAGGTGCCCTTACGGCCGTCATATCGTCGTGCTCTACCCCTCTCGGTTGACAGTGCTTGCTCCACCCTTCGATTGAGGATTTTCCGCATCCGCTCGTTCTTTACATTCTCCAAAGACGCGCGGCTCGTCGACTCAAGACGAAGGACGAGAAGGGGCTCGAAATTTTTGCCCCTGAGCTTCTCCTTCCATTCGATCGAAGCCTGCCAACCTCCGGAAGCATTAGTGAAGGATGTGACGTCATTTCGTCGTTGAAATTCATGAGTCAACTGATAGATGACTTCGTTGATATATTGAGATGCTGTCAACAGCTTCTCAAGATCAGTATGCGCAAGCTCCGAGCCAATCTCTCTCAATCGGGAAACAACTTCCGAGAAAGTCTGAATCCGCCCCCTCGGCTCAAATTTGGCGCAGCCTTCATAAAGGGCCACGAGCTTCACAACTGTCTCATTTGGGCAAACCGCACCCACCTTGCGAGACAGCGTCTCTGCATTTCCCGCGATATTGAGAGGGTCGGGGTCACGGTCGGCGAAGCAGAAGAACATCAACTGGCCGAAGGAGAAAACGTCAAGGGTGGGATTACGGCTGTGTGCAGCCCTAGGGTCAAAGGAAATATACTGCTCGGGGGCGGCGTAATAGACGACACCCATTGCGCTTTTCGTGGCCCTCTGGGTTTGGGTACTAAACCATGCGAGATCGAAGTCTGTTAGGTACGGCCGGTAGATGCCCTCCTGCGAGTATTTGCAAACAATATTCTCGGGCTTGATGTCGCGATGAATAACCCCGTGATCGTGGGCGTGTTCGATCGCTTCTGCGGCCTCCAGGAGAAGATTTATAATGTCGCCTGGAACCATGAAAGTGGCTGGGCGAAGCTTCCGCAAATCACTGCCATCGACATAGTCCATGACAAATCCCGTTGGGCATGTACTGTAGCGAGATACTTTGACGATGCGCGGGTGCGAAAGCAGTTTCATCGCTTCGTAGCCGTTTCGAAAGCGTTTCACCTTCTCGCGGTCATGGAGCTCGTAAGGATGATAGACCTTGTAGGCGCAATCTTTCTCTTCGCCCTCGATCCGGACCTTCCACACGGTCCCGAATCCGCCCGCACCAATCTGAGATTCAACTACTCCTTCCCGCATTTTAGTGCCTACCTCGATCAGTCCAAGCTCTGTCTGGTACCTCGTCAGCGTATCGCGTGCTTGCTTATAGAGAGGGCGAGTAGGGAGCCCTTGAATTCTGTCTTTCTCGTCAAACCATTTCGAAATATTCTCCAGCCTTCGCGACGCTGCGTAATGCCCCTCCGTCCGCCATGACGAAATATCGTAGCTGGACTTGAAGCGATTATAGTCGTCTAGGAACTCCCGGGCCTCCGCCTCAAACCTTGCATACTCGGACTCGATCCTCGGGGGTGCCAATTGGGGAGTGAAGCCTCGACCAATTACCAACTCTCCCTGGACTCGCCCGCCAAATACTGGGTGCTGCTCTCTGCCCTCCCTCTCGGACATTCCACGCGAAATTACGCTATAGACGCTGTGAGCAGTCACTAGCCCTGCGTGATCAGCTGCGCCACCAGCCAGGGCAGAAATCAGGTAATAGGTGAATACGCCATGTCCCAGGTTGTTAACCTCCCAAGCGACTTGGTTTTCAGTACAAGCCGCAATGACAGCCGATGAGGGATTTGCCTGTCGTACCGTCTGAGTGACTTCGGAATTCTTCAAATTCTCCACACGGAGAGCAGACTTTTCCTTTCCTGTAAGGGCCCCTCCGGCATGGCAGCAGTCCAAGAGTACGAGTACCTGCGTGCTGGACTCCTCTGAGGGCTCCAAAATTCTAAGAATATCCGACAGTGGGATTCCCTCGTCGAATTCCCTATTGTCGTGGGTTACCAGGAAATTCCCAAGATCAGTGGAAGCTCCATGCCCTGAAAAGTAGAATAGAATCTTGTCCGCGCCAGAGTTTCGGGCTTCAAGTAGCCATCGCAGAATGGATGACTTGGTGGCTTCCTCGTTCACCAAACGACTGACCGAAAAATCATATTCCGGCATTGTAAGTATCTCTGCCACCTGGTCTACGTCGTGCTCGGCGCTGGGGAGAGAAGTCCACCGGTCGCGGTAAGCAGTGATACCGACTGTCAGTGCTAGCGCAAGCCCCACAGGCCCCCCTTGTGGTGTAGGTCACTGGATCTTAACGCCTTCCTGGCACGGCTACCGCAGTTCCAACGGGTTTACCCAAGGTCATCTTCTGGTCTCCCATCGCGAGGGCACCAATCGATCGAGAAAGGTGCCCACATCCCCCTCGTTACCCGAGATCGAATGAGGTCATCAGGGTGAAGCTTTCCCTTGATGTTGGACACCTGGAGACTGGGACGTGAGGTTCCAGAGGAAGTAGTGCCAGGTGGGAAGCAAGAGCAACCGCAGTAGGCGGTACCCGGAGGAGTTCAAGCGCGACGCGGTCGCGCTGGTCCGCTCCTCCGGCAAGACCGTCACCGAGGTGGCCCGGGAGATCGGGGTCAGCGCCGAGGGCCTGCGGAAGTGGGTCGAGCAGGACACGATCGACCGCGGGCAGGGGACGCCGGGCGAGCTCACGAGCGCGGAGCGGGAAGAACTGCGTCGGCTACGACGGCAGAACCGTGAGCAGGCCGAGACGATCGAAGTGCTGCGAAAAGCGGCGGTCTTCTTCGCGAAGGAGAGCGATCGATGAACGACGTGTATGCGTTCATCGAGGCGGAGAAGACCACCCACCCAGTCGCTCTGTGTGCCGGCTGCTGAAGGTGGCCCGCTCCTCCTTCTACGCCTGGATGGCCGGCGAGCAGGCCCGCGCCGCCCGCCGGGCCGCGGACGACGCCCTGGCCCACGAGATCACCGTCTTGCACATCGCCTCCCGGTGCACCTACGGAGTGCCGCGCATTCATGCCGAACTGCGCAGGCTGGACCGGCGGGTCAACCGCAAGCGAGTGGAGCGGATCATGCGTGAGCGCGGCATCACCGGGGTCACCCGGCGCAAGCGCCGGTCGCTGACCCGTCCGGCGAAGAAGGCGGTGCCCGCTCACGACCTGATCGGCCGCGACTTCACGGCCGCCGCTCCGGGGCGGAAACTGGTCGGTGACATCACCTACATCCCCACCGACGAGGGCTGGCTGTATCTGGCGACGTGGCTGGACCTGGCGACCCGCGAGATCGTCGGCTACTCGATGGCCGACCACCACCGCGCATCCCTGGTGGTCGACGCACTGACGATGGCCGCCGGCCGCAGCGGCCTCCAGCCCGCCTGCATCGTGCACTCGGACCGCGGAGCGGAGTACACCGCTGACGAACTCCGTCGGGAAATACGCCGGTTGGGGCTGCGGCAGAGCATGGGACGAACCGGCTCGTGCTACGCTAATGCCGCCGCCGAGAGCTTCTTCGCGCTGATGAAAGCCGAGATCGGCACCCGCCGCTGGCCCGACCGGACCACTGCCCGCGCCGAGATCTTCACCTCCATCGAAAGACCCTGTTGCCCAATTCGAGGGAATTTGCGTCGATCACTCGGTCGGAGGCAGGCGGCGAGACGGATCCTGCTGGTCAGGGGCGCGTGAATGGGGTCGCCCTACGACAGGGGGTGGCGGCTGTGTCGATGGGATCGGCTTCTGTCGGTGTTCCGGATGGAACGAGTGCGGTCGCACATGCTGCGTTCCCGAAGGGGTGTCTTGCCATGCGGATCCGTGACCAACTCGGGTCAGTCTTCTCGAACGAGGAGTTCCGCGAGGCGTTCGGAGACCGCGGTCGGCCTGGCATCTCGCCAGGACAGCTCGCCCTGGTAAGCGTGCTGCAATTCGTTGAGAACCTGACGGACCGACAGGCAGCGCACGCGGTGCGGGCCAGGGGAGGCTGGCTATCGCGCCAAGTGGATGCTGCATCCCTTTCCCGTCGGCCTGGTCCAGGAGCTCCGCAGGCTGCATCTGCGTGACGACGCCTGCGCACTGCCCCACGACCTGTCCTGCCTCTGATGGTCTTCCGCCCATGAACCCCGGTGGCCGCCCCCGAGCGGCGCCCACCACCCCACGACCACACGAGCGGCTTCGCCCTCCGAGGACAGCCGTACGAAGCACCAGCTGAAGCCGTCCTCGGCAGCGAGCCGCCTCCCACGTGGGAACGCGATCAACTCCAGGGCATGCCGGGGAACGGGCGCCCCGGACCGCCTCCCGGCACGGTCAGTACCGGCGGCACGGTCAGTACCGGCGGTGAGGTCAGTACCGGCGGTGAGGTCTGTACCGGCGGTGAGGTCTGTACCGGCGGTGCGGCGCTCGGCTGCTCGGCCGGCTGGTTCGCCGTGCCCGGGGCCTGCGCCCCTCCGGTGGACCACAGCTGGTCGACACGCGAGCGCTCGGCGGCGTCCGGGTAGCGGTTGGTGCAGGACGGGCCGGCGGTGCCGCCCGACATCAGCTCACTGCACGGGCCGCCGTAGTCGTCCGCCAGGCCCAGCACGTGCCCGGTCTCGTGGGTGGCGACGCGGATCGAGTCATACTGCCGGCTCTGGGAGTAGTCGAGGAAGACGTAGCCGCTGCCGTGGCCGTTGGTGGAGGCGTGCGACCCGCGCTGGTCGTTGCCCTCGTAGTAGGAGAAGTCGGCGGCGGCGCCGCTCGACGCCTCCTGGAGTTTGACGTGGGACTCGGAGCTGTTCCATATCGAGGCCGCGCTCGCTATCTGCGAACGGAAGCTCGGTGCCCGGGAGGCGTCGTAGTAGATGGTCACCGCCTGCGCGTCGGGCTGGGCGGCGCGCCTCTCGGCGACCGACTTGAGCACGGCCGCGAAGAACGCCTTGTTGCCGGCGGCCTCCTCGGACGACCCGTCGTACCGCGCCACGGAGGTCCCGGCGGAGGCGGACGGGGTGGCGGCCGTCCGGGCGCTCGCCGGCACCGCCGCGCCCAGCGCGCTGGAGGCCAGACCGAGGCCGAGAGCGAGAGTGAGGAGTCTCGCGGACGTTCGGGACGACTTCATGTGGGGGGCTCCTACTCACTCGGTGACGCCGAGCGCCCGGTGCGCGGTCGAATCTGCGGGAAACACCGGTTCCGAACTGCGGCGACGTCCTGTGAGTCGACATTCTTAGAACGGCTTGACAGGGAGCGCAAAGGGTCCCGTCAACTAGGTCGCCTAGTAGGTGCCAGGACCTCGCCAGGGCAGTGCGCGGGTCTTTGGTCCGCATATGGCGGCCGGCGGCAAAGCTGTCGCGACGTCAGAAGCCCTGCCCCGCAGGGCAGTGAGCGTGCCGGTCGGCCGGGCGGAATTCCCGGACGCGCATCGGGATCCACATCTGGTCCAAGACGGACAAATGCTTAAATGTCTTCCACGTCGTGTCTACTATGTACGACGGTGGATTGATGGAGCGCTGTGACTGACGTCATAGAACATGGGCTTCTGGGTGGCTTCGCGACTATGCGGGCCGGGTCGTCGCCAGTCGGGTCAAAGTGATGCATATCGGGTGGTGGAGCGCCGCCTGTGTCGGTATGTCAGGTCACCCGTCTGCGGCGCCTCCGCCGACGGCTCGCCGAAGGTGCGTCAGGCCCCGCGATGCCGGGCCGTCTCGCCGCACGTCACGCCGCCGTCACCCTTCCTTGGGTCGGATGCCGACCAGTTTCACCAGGAACCGGTCCACCTGTTCCTCCAGCGGGGGCCAGGGCAGCTCGGGCTGATTGACGCGCAGCGAGACAGCGCCGTGGACGGCGGTGCGCAGGTCCAGGGAGACGGTCTCCGCGTCGCCGCGGGGCGCCAGCCCGGCGTCCATGCAGCGGCGGATCGCCGCGGTCGTGCGCTTGGCCATCTCGTCCTTGAAGGACATGTCCGTGCGCCGGTTGAGCGTGCTCTCGTGCAGCACCTTGTACAGCCCCGGGTGCTCGCCCGACCACACCCCGAGCAACGCAGTCCGGGCGCGCAGCGCGGCCACTGGGTCGGCGGCGCCTGACTCCGCGTCGTCCACCGCGTGCAGCAGGCCCGTGTGGCAGTGCTCCAGCGCGGCCAGTACCAGCGCGTCACGGTCGGCGAAGTGGATGTAGACGGAGGTCGCGGCGATGCCTACTTCGCGGGCGACCGCACGCAGCGACAGGGCCTGGTCGTCGGCGAGTTCGTCCAGCAGTCGCAGCGCCGCGTCGACGATCTCGGCGCGCAGTCGCTCGCCCTGGCCGCGCGGGTTGCGGCCGCGCGGCGCCGTGCGGGCGGGCTTCGGGGCCGGGGTGGTCGCATCCATGATTCGGCATTGTAGGCGCCGGGCTGTAGGGCTACAGTTGTAGCCCTACAGTCGTTCACTCAAGGGGAGTCACCATGACGCTGCCGACCCAGACCACGGTCAAGGACCTGGACCCCGTGTTCGCTGAGATGGCCGCCGCAAGCTTCCAACTCGTCGGAAACGGAACGGCGCTGACGCCGCGAGAGCGGATCCTGCTCAACCTCGTGGCCGACGTCTGCGAGCAGGTCCTCGGCATGCCTTACGAACTGCACGTGCGAGCCGCCCTGGACAACGGCCTCGACGCCGACGACCTGCGCGAGTTGCTCCGCTTCATCTCCTACGACAGCGGCTACCCGGCGGCGCTGGCCGCCCTGGAGCGGCTGGCTGAGATCGAGCGCGAGTACGGCCTGCCCGGGCCGACCGGCCAAGGCCATGAGGTGAACGCGGACGGCACGGGCAGCCCCATGCCCGCCGCGATGCGCGCCGAGGTGCGCACCCTCGATCCGGGCTTCGCCGACTACATGGACCTGCAGTCGCGGATGCGCGCCGGCATGTCCCGGATCAGTGTCCGCGAGCGGGCGTTCGCCACCCTGACCGTGGACGTCCTGTACCAAACCCTCCAGGAGAGTTTCCGCGCCCACGTCGGCCGTGCGCTGGGCGCGGGGGCGACGCCCGACGAGGTCCGCGCAGCCGTACGCGCCACCGCAACGTTCGGGATGACGCGGACCTGGCGCGCCATGAACGTCCTCGACGCGCTGCTGGCCGACCAGGAGCAACCGCAGGGTGAGCAGATGGCCTGGGGCGCCTGACCGCCTGCCGCCTCCCCCCGGGGGCCCTCACCGCCCTGTGCGACCAGTACGAGCAGATCGGCGGCGCCTCGTGACCGCGACAACCGATACGTCACTCGGGGGCTGGGAACACTCACGGGACCCTCCTGCGGGGGGAGAGACATCCGCGTCCCCCCGCAGGGCGCCACGGCCCTAACACCATGCCGTACGGGCCCGGCGCCTTGCCCGGATGGCCCGCACCCGGTCGTCAGCCACGCCACTGGCCGGGGCGGGCGGGCTGTCTCCTCCGGATCATTCCCGGCGCACGCGGCCCGGCATCGCACCCCCGTTCCGGCTCTCCGGGGCGGGACAGGCTCAGCCGACCAGCCCCAGCTCCCGTGCGATCAGCATCCGCTGGACCTCGCTCGTGCCCTCCCCGATCTCCAGGATCTTGGAGTCGCGCCACATCCGGGCCACCGGGTACTCGTTCATGAAGCCGTAGCCGCCGTGCACCTGGGTGGCGTCGCGGGCGTTGTCCACGGCGACGGTGGAGGAGTAGAGCTTGGCGAGCGCCGCCTCCTTCTTGAACGGCTCCCCGGCGACCAGCCGCGACGCCGCGTCCCGCCAGGCCAGCCGGGCCGTGTGGGCCTTCATCTCCATGTCGGCGATCTTGAACTGGATGGCCTGGTTGGCGCCGATCGGCCGGCCGAAGGCGTGGCGTTCCTTCGCGTATCGCACCGACTCGTCCACGCAGCCCTGGGCCAGGCCGGTCGCCAGGGCCGCGATGGCGACGCGGCCCTCGTCGAGGATGCGCAGGAACCCGGCGTAGCCGCGGCCCTCCTCGCCGAGGAGGTTGGCGGCGGGGACCCGGACGTCGGCGAAGGACAGCTCACGGGTGTCCGAGGCGTTCCAGCCGACCTTGGAGTAGGGCGCGGCGACCGTGAAGCCGGGGGTGCCCGAGGGGACGATGATCGCGGAGATCAGCGGCTTGCCGTCGGGCTTGCGGCCGGTGACGGCGGTGACGGTGACCAGCCCCGTGATGTCCGTGCCCGAGTTGGTGATGAAGCACTTGGTGCCGTTGATCACCCATTCGTCGGTCGCGGGGTCCAGCCTGGCCGTCGTACGGGTCGCGCCCGCGTCGCTGCCGCCGTCGGGTTCGGTGAGGCCGAACGCGCCGAGGATCTCGCCCGAGCAGAGGCGGGGGAGCCATTCCCGCTTCTGGTCCTCCGTGCCGAAGAGGTGGATGGGCATGGCGCCCAGCGAGACCCCGGCCTCGAGCGTGATCGCCACCGACGAGTCGACCCGGGCCAGTTCCTCCAGGGCGATGCCGAGCGCGAGATAGTCGCCGCCCATCCCGCCGTACTCCTCGGGGAACGGCAGCCCGAACAGGCCCATGCGGCCCATCTCGCGGACGATCTCGTACGGGAACTCGTGCCGCTCGTAGAAGTCGCCGATCTTCGGCGCCACGACGTCGTGGGCGAACTCCTCCACCGTGCGGCGGAGTTCGTCCAGTTCGGGGGAGAGGCGGTGGTCCATGGTCGTCACTCCTGGTGGGAGAGGGCGCGGACGGTACGGGACGGGCTGGGTCGGCCCAGTTGTTCGGCCATCCACACGCTGGTGGCGGTGAGTCTGCCGAGGTCGACTCCGGTCTCGATGCCGAGGCCCTGGAGCATCCAGACCAGGTCCTCGGTGGCGAGGTTGCCGGTGGCGGACTTGGCGTACGGGCAGCCGCCGAGGCCGCCGGCGGACGCGTCGACCGTCGTCACGCCGTGTTCCAGGGCCGCGTAGGTGTTCGCGAGCGCCTGGCCGTAGGTGTCGTGGAAGTGCACGCCGATGACGTTCGTCGGCACGCCTTCCTCGTTGAGGAGGGAGAGGAGTTCCAGGACGTGGCCGGGGGTGGCCACGCCGATCGTGTCGCCGAGGCTCAGTTCGTCGCAGCCCATGTCCCGCAGTGCCTGGCAGACCCTGACCACCTGGTGGAGGGGGACGGCGCCCTCCCAGGGGTCGCCGAAGCACATCGAGACGTAACCGCGGACATGGGCGCCGGCGTCCTTCGCCTGCCGGACGACCGGGTCGAAGACGGCCAGGGACTCGTCCACCGTGCGGTTGAGGTTGGCCTTGGCGAAGGACTCGGTGGCGCTGGCGAAGACGGCGACCCGGCGGGCGCCGAGGGCCAGGGCGCGGTCCAGGCCGCGCTGGTTGGGGACGAGGACGGGGAGCGCGACCTCCCGAAGGTCCGCGAGCTGGGGGAACAGGTCCTCCGCGTCGGCCAGTTGGGGCACCCACTTGGGGTGTACGAAGCTGGTCGCCTCGATCGTCGTCAGGCCCGCGTCGGCCAGGCGGTGGACGAACTCGGCCTTCACCGACGTCGGTACGGTCGACTTCTCGTTCTGCAGGCCGTCGCGCGCGCCGACCTCGTGGATCCGGACGCGGGCGGGCAGATCGGTCGCCGGTACGACCATGGGGAGGCCGGTCTCCGGGGTGGTCATACGGTCTCCTCCTCGTGCGGGGCGATCACGGCCAGCACCTGGTCCATGGCGACCGTGGCGCCCGGTTTCACATCCAGCTCGGCGACCGTGCCGGCGTGCGGGGCGGAGATGACGTGCTCCATCTTCATCGCCTCCACCACCAACAGGCTCTGACCGGCGATCACCTGATCCCCGACGGCGACCTTCACGACGGTCACCGTGCCGGGCATGGGTGCGGTGAGGGAGTCGGCGCCCGCGTGCGCGGCCCGGTTCAGGGACGCGGCGACCGGGTCGTGGTCGCGGACCTGCCAGGCGTCGCCGTCGCGGCCGATCCAGTCGGCGGTGTGGAGGAAGGTGTGGCGGACGCCGTCCAGGGTGACCGACACGCGGTCGGGAGCGACGGAGTGCGTGCCGCGCGGGGCGTACTCCACCGGCTCCTGCACCCGGAGGTGGAAGCCGACCGGCCTGGGCGTGCCGCCGAGCCGCCAGCCGCTGGGTACCGAGAAGGGGTCAGCCCAGCCCGCGCCGGCGACGGGCTTCAGCGCCTCCAGCCGTACGGCCGCCGCCGCCTCGTACACCTCGTCCGGTACGTCGGTGGAGACCAGCTCGTCCACCACCCGCTCCACCAGCCCCGTGTCCAACTCGCCCGCCACCACCGCCGGATGGGCAAGGAGCCGGCGCAGGAACCCGGCGTTGGTCCCCACGCCCAGCGTGGCCGTCTCCGCGAGGGCCCCGCGCAGCTTCCGGAGCGCGGTCTCCCGGTCCGGGCCGTACGCGATCACCTTGGACAGCATCGGGTCGTAGAGGCTGCCGACCTCGGTGCCCTCGCTGAGCCCGGAGTCGGTGCGGACGCCGTCGCCCGACGGCTCGTTCAGCAGCAGCACCGTGCCGCCGGTGGGCAGGAACCCGCGCGCCGGGTCCTCGGCGCAGATCCGGGCCTCCACCGCGTGCCCGGTCAGCCGGACGTCCTCCTGCGTGAACCCGAGCCGCTCCCCGGCCGCCACCCGTAGCTGCCACTCCACCAGGTCGAGGCCGGTGACGAGCTCAGTGACGGGATGCTCCACCTGGAGGCGGGTGTTCATCTCCATGAAGTAGTACGACGAAGGGTCGCCGCCCGGCACGATGAACTCCACGGTCCCCGCGCCCCGGTACCCGCACGAGCGGGCCGCCTGCACCGCCGCCTCGCCCATCGCGGCCCGCGTCCGTTCGTCCAGCAGGACCGACGGCGCCTCCTCGATGACCTTCTGGTGCCGGCGCTGGAGCGAGCACTCGCGCTCGCCCAGGTGCACCACGTTGCCGTGACCGTCGGCCAGTATCTGGATCTCGATGTGCCGGGGGCGGTCGACCCACCGCTCGACGAGGAGCGTGTCGTCGCCGAAGGAGGCGCGGGCCTCGCGGCGGGCGGCGGCGATCTCCTCGTCCAGCAGCGTCAGATCGCGCACCAGCCGCATGCCCTTGCCGCCTCCGCCCGCGGAGGGCTTGAGCAGCACGGGTGCGCCCAACGCGCGGGCGGCGTCCGCGAGTTCGGGGTCACGGCCACCCGGTACTACCGGCACCCCGGCCGCGCCCACCGTCTCCTTCGCGCGGATCTTGTCGCCCATCAGTGCGATCGCGTCCGCCGGCGGGCCGATGAACACCAGCCCCGCCTCCTCGCAGGCGCGCGCGAAGGCGGCGTTCTCGGCGAGGAAGCCGTACCCGGGGTGGACCGCCTGGGCACCGCTCACTGCGGCCGCCGTCAGCAGCCGTTCCACGGACAGATAGCTCTCGCCGGCCGGCGCCGGACCGAGCCGTACCGCCGTGTCGGCCTCCCGGACGTGCCGGGCGTCCGCGTCGGCGTCGGAGTACACCGCCACCGAGCGCACGCCCAGCGACCGCAGCGTACGGATGACCCGGACGGCGATCTCGCCCCGGTTGGCCACGAGTACGGTGTCGAACACGAGTCCCCTCCTCACATCCGGAAGACGCCGAACTGGGGCTCACCCAGCGGCGCGTTGCCACAGGCCGTCAGCGCGAGGCCCAGCACCTGGCGGGTCTCGAGGGGGTCGATGACCCCGTCGTCCCAGAGCCGGGCGGTCGCGTAGTAGGCGTTGCCCTGGCGCTCGTACTGCGCGCGGACGGGCGCCTTGAAGGCCTCCTCGTCCTCGGCCGGCCAGGACTCGCCCCGGGCCTCCAGCTGGTCCCGCTTCACCGTGGCGAGGACCGACGCGGCCTGTTCGCCGCCCATCACCGAGATCTTGGCGTTCGGCCACATCCACAGGAAGCGGGGGGAGTAGGCCCGGCCGCACATGGAGTAGTTCCCGGCGCCGTAGGAGCCGCCGACCACGACGGTCAGTTTCGGGACCCGGGTGCAGGCCACCGCCGTGACCATCTTGGCGCCGTGCTTGGCGATGCCGCCGGCCTCGTAGTCCTTGCCCACCATGAAGCCGGAGATGTTCTGCAGGAACACCAGCGGGATGCCGCGCTGGTCGCACAGCTCGATGAAGTGGGCGCCCTTCTGGGCGGACTCGGAGAAGAGGATGCCGTTGTTGCCGATGATCCCGACCGGGTGGCCGTGGATGCGGGCGAAGCCGGTGACCAGGGTCTGCCCGAACTCGCTCTTGAACTCGGCGAACCGGGACCCGTCGACGATCCGGGCGATGATCTCGCGGACGTCGTAGGGGGTGCGGGAGTCGACCGGGACGGCGCCGTAGAGGCCGTAGGGGTCGACCTTCGGCTCGACGACCGGGGTGACCGTCCAGGGCAGGTCGCGGCGGGCGGGGAGGGTGGCGACGATGTTCCGGACGATCCGCAGCGCGTGGGCGTCGTCCTCGGCGAGGTGGTCGGTGACGCCGGAGACGCGGGAGTGCACCTCGCCGCCGCCCAGCTCCTCCGCGGTGACGACCTCACCGGTGGCCGCCTTCACCAGCGGCGGGCCGCCGAGGAAGATCGTGCCCTGGTTGCGGACGATCACCGCCTCGTCGCTCATCGCCGGTACGTACGCGCCGCCGGCGGTGCACGACCCGAGGACGGCCGCGATCTGCGGGATCCCGGCCCCCGACATCCGGGCCTGGTTGTAGAAGATCCGCCCGAAGTGGTCGCGGTCCGGGAAGACGTCGTCCTGCATGGGCAGGAAGGCACCGCCGGAGTCCACCAGGTAGAGGCAGGGGAGCCGGTTGTCGAGGGCCACCTCCTGGGCCCGCAGGTGCTTCTTCACGGTCATCGGGTAGTACGTGCCGCCCTTGACCGTGGCGTCATTGGCGACGATCACGCACTCGCGGCCGCTGACCCGCCCGATCCCGGCGATCACGCCGGCCGCCGGGGCCGCTCCCTCGTACATCCCCTCGGCGGCCAGCGGGGCCAGCTCCAGGAACGGCGAGCCGGGGTCCAGCAGCGCGTCCACCCGGTCCCTGGGCAGCAGCTTGCCGCGCGCGGTGTGCCGGGCCCGCGCCTTCTCGCCGCCGCCCAGCGCGGCCGCGGCGAGCTTGCCGCGCAGCTCCTCGACGAGGACGCGGTGCGCCTCCTCGTTGGCCCGCCAGGCCTCCGAGGCGGGGTCTGCCGCGCTCGTCAGCTCCGGTGCCTGGTCCATGCCCGCGATCCCCTCACTTTGTTAATGAGCGTTAACGCATTTCCCTCAGGTTAACGACCGCTAACCTCCCTGTCTAGAATTGCCCTCATGGTCACGAGAACCGATGCCCCGACCCGTCGCGAGCAGATCCTCAAGGAGGCCGCCCGGCTCTTCGCCGAGCGCGGCTTCCACGGTGTCGGCGTGGACGAGATAGGCGCCGCGGTCGGCATCAGCGGGCCCGGTCTCTACCGGCACTTCCCGGGCAAGGACGCGATGCTCGCGGAGCTGCTGGTGGGGATCAGCGGGCAGCTGCTGACGGGCGCGAAGCGGCGGCTGGCGGAGGCCGACGGCCAGAGCGCGCCGTCGGCGGTCCTGGACTCCCTCATCGAGGGCCACATCGACTTCGCTCTCGACGACCGCCCGCTGATCACCCTGCACGACAGGGAGCTGGACCGGCTGCGCGACAGCGACCGCAAGCTGGTGCGCCAGCTCCAGCGCCAGTACGTCGAACTGTGGGTGGAGGTCCTCCGCGAGGTCTACCCCGCCCTGCCGGAACCCGCGGCCCGCTCGGCGGTCCACTCGGTCTTCGGCCTCCTGAACTCGACCCCGCACCTGGGCCGGCCGGGTTCCCTGCCGGGGCGCGGAACGACGGCGGTACTCCTGCACCGGATGGCGAGAGGCGCCTTCGAGGCCGCGGCGGCGTGATGAGCGTTACCCCCATCCCCCCGGCTCCCACCCTGGACCCATCCGCCTACCCACCGGTACGGTGAAGTCTGAGCAAGCGCTTAGACAGATGAACCGTGCCTGGAGGTGGCGGCCGTGCGCCGTACGTTGTTCAACGAGGATCACGAGGCGTTCCGGGAGACCCTCCGGGCCTTCATCGAGGCCGAGGTCGTACCCGTGTACGACGAGTGGTTCGCGGCCGGTCAGGCGCCCCGCGACTTCTACTACAAGCTCGCCGAGCTGGGCGTCTTCGGCATCCGCGTCGACGAGGAGTACGGCGGCGCCGGCATCGACTCCTACAAGTTCGAGGCCGTCCTGTACGAGGAGACCGCCCGCGCCGGCGTCTCCTTCGGCGGTTCCGGCGTGCACGTGCTGCTCGGCCTGCCGTACATAAAGCTGCTCGCCACCGACGAGCAGAAGAAGAAGTACCTGCCGAAGTTCGTCTCCGGCGAGGAGATGTGGGCCATCGCGATGACCGAGCCGGGCACCGGCTCCGACCTCGCGGGCATGAAGACCACCGCCAAGCTCTCCGAGGACGGCACCCACTACGTCCTCAACGGCGCCAAGACCTTCATCACCGGCGGTGTGCACGCCGACCGCATGATCGTCTGCGCCCGCACCTCCGCGCCCACCAAGGAGGACCGCCGCCACGGCATCTCCCTGTTCGTGGTGGACACCAAGGCCGAGGGCTACTCGGTCGGCCGCAAGCTCGACAAGCTGGGCCTGAAGACCTCCGACACCGCCGAGCTGGCGTTCGTCGACGTCAAGGTCCCCGTCGAGGACCTCCTCGGCGAGGAGAACAAGGGCTTCTACTACCTCGGCCACAACCTCGCCTCCGAGCGCTGGGGCATCGCCTTCGGCGCCTACGCGCAGGCCAAGGCGGCCGTCCGGTTCGCCAAGAGTTACGTGCAGGAGCGGGTGGTCTTCGGCCAGCCCGTCGCCGCCTTCCAGAACACCAAGTTCGAGCTGGCCGCCTGCCAGGCCGAGGTGGACGCGGCCGAGGCCGTCGTCGACCGCGCCACGGAGGCCCTGGACGCCGGTGAGCTGACCCCGGCCGAGGCCGCCAGCGCCAAGCTGTTCACCACCGAGGTCGCCCACCGCGTGATCGACCGCTGCCTCCAGCTGCACGGCGGCTACGGCTTCATGAACGAGTACCCGATCGCCCGCCTGTACGCGGACAACCGCGTCAACCGCATCTACGGTGGCACCAGCGAGATCATGAAGACGATCATCGCGAAGGACATGGGCCTGTAAGGTCCCCGCAATTACCGGCCAGTAGAAAAGGTGCCATGAACCAGGCACTGAACGATCTCCTCGATCTGCTCGACCTGGAGCAGATCGAGGAGAACATCTTCCGGGGCCAGTCCCGGTCCGCCGTCGTCCCGCGCGTGTTCGGCGGGCAGGTGGCGGCCCAGGCGCTGGTCGCCGCCGGGCGCACGGTCCCGGCGGACCGGCACGCCCACTCGCTGCACGCGTACTTCCTGCGCGCCGGCGACCCGGGCGCGCCCATCGTCTACAACGTCGAGCGGATCCGCGACGGCCGCTCCTTCACCACCCGGCGCGCGGTCGCCGTCCAGCACGGCAGGCCGATCTTCGCCCTTTCGGCGTCCTTCCAGACGTACGAGGACGGCCTCGACCACCAGACCCCGATGCCGCCCGCGCCCGACCCGGAGACCCTGCCCACCTCGGCGCAGCGGCTGCGCGGCTACGACCACCTGGACCCGGCCGTCGTGGAGAAGTTCCTGGAGGCCCGCGAGGCGATCGACCTGCGGTACGTCGAGGAACCGCCGTACGGGAAGTTCGGCGAGCCGCGTGAGCCGCACAGTCAGGTCTGGTTCCGGACCAACGGCAAGCTCGACGACGACCCGCTGCTGCACGTCGTGCTCGCGACGTACGTCTCCGACATGACCCTGCTGGACTCCGTGCTGCTCGCGCACGGCCGCGGCGGCTGGGCCGTCGGGGACGTGGTGGGCGCCTCGCTGGACCACGCCATGTGGTTCCACCGGCCGTTCCGCGCCGACGAGTGGCTGCTGTACGACCAGGAGTCCCCGTCGGCGTACGGCGGCCGCGGGCTCGGCCAGGCCCGGATCTACACCCAGGACGGTTCACTGGCCATTTCCGTGATCCAGGAGGGTGTCGTCCGCGTCCCCAGGTAGAACTGGGGGCATGTCCCAAGCCGAACAGAGTGGCGAAGTCGAACAGAGCGGCGGAGCCGAACAGAGCGGCGAAGTCGAACAGAGCGGCGGAGCCGAACAGAGTGGCGGCGAGAGCACCGTCACGGTGATCGTCGCCGCCGTCGCCAACCTCGGGATCGCCCTCGCCAAGGCGGTCGCCGGGGTGATCAGCGGGTCCAGCGCGATGCTCTCCGAGGCGGCGCACTCGGTCGCCGACACGGTCACCGAGCTGCTGCTGCTCACCGCACTCAAACGCAGCGAGAAACCCGCCGACGAGGACCATCCGTTCGGTTACGGCCCCGAGCGGTACATCTGGGCCATGCTGGCCGCCGTCGCCACCTTCGTCGGCGGCGCGGTCTTCTCCCTCTACGACGGCATCCACACCCTGGCCGCGGGCGAGGAACTGGGCAACCCGCTGGTGTCGTACATCGTCCTCGCGGTCGCCTTCGTCCTGGAGGGGTTCTCCCTGCGTACGGGGCTCAAGCAGGCGTACGGGGAGGCGGCCCGGTTCCGGGTGTCGTTCAGGCTGTATCTCCGGCGCACCCCCGACACCGCCGTGAAGGCCGTGGTGATGGAGGACTCGGCGGCGCTCGTCGGCCTGGTGCTCGCGGCCGGCGGCCTGCTCGGCGGGCAGCTGACCGGCTCCGGCGTCTGGGACGGCCTCGCCTCCCTCCTCATCGGCGTGCTCCTGCTGTACGTCGCCTGGGTGCTGGGCCGGTCGAACGCCGAGTTCCTCATCGGCCGGCCGCTGCCGAGGCCGGTGCGGGAGCGGATCCGCGCGGAGCTGCTGGAGTCCGAGCACATCGTGGCCGTACTGGAGCTGACCACCCTGGTGCAGGGCCCGAACGAGGCGCTGGTCGCGGCCAAGGTGGACTTCCGGGACGTGTCGACGGCGGCCCAGATCGAGTGGGCCTGCGAGCGGGCCGAGCAGCGGCTGCGGGCCGCGTTCCCCATGATCGGCCGGGTCTACCTGGACCCCACCCCGGGGCCCGCGACCTCGGTCGATCACGGGCGGTGAGCGCCCGAAGTGCCGGGCGACTTGTCCGAGATTAAGCTCTATGAGTGAAATGCCGCACAGTGCATGTGCCGCATAGCGGACGTGCCGCGTAGCGGACGTAAGTCCGGCAGAAAGGTATTTCCCATGCGAGTACAGCGCGCGAGGCGCATCGCCGCGATGTCTGCCGCCGGCCTGCTGCTGGCCGGTGGAGCCGCGATCGGCGCCGCGGGCACCGCCTCGGCGGCCCCCGCCTCCACTCACCAGAGCGTGGTCACCGGCGGCTTCGGCTGCAACTCCCGCTTCGGCGGCGGGTTCAACAACTGCCGTGGTTACGGCGGCTTCGGCTACGGCGGCTACGGCTACGCCCCCGTCGCGGTCGTCCCCGTCGTGGTCGTCCCCACCGTCGGATACGGCGGCTTCGGTGGGTTCGGCGGATACGGCGGCTTCGGTGGGTTCGGCGGCTTCGGGTTCTGAGCCGACCGGGCGTGCACAGACCAGCCAGTTCCGCGAACAGACCAGTCAGTTCCGCGAACAGACCAGGGATTCAGGGTTCTAGGCCAGGCCACGAGGTGCGGTTCCCGTCCGCGGGGGCCGCACCTCGCCCGGTCGGGCCCGGTTACGCCAGCCCCGCCTCCGACAGCAGGTACGCGGTCATCGGGTCGTAGTACCGCGGGCTGAGTACGTGGTCGTCGAGCGGTACGGCCACCTGGAGGGTGCCCTCCGCCTCGGCGAGGAACAGCGCCGGGTCGTTGCAGTCGGCGTAACCGACGGAGTCCAGGCCCGCCTGCGCCGCGTACCCCGCCCAGCCGTGGTCGGCGACGACCAGGTCGGGCCGCGGGCGCCCCTCGCGCTCGAGGCCGCCCAGGATGGCCTTCATCGGCTCACCGGAGTGGGTGTGCCACAGCGTCGCCCCGTGCTCCAGGACGGCCACGTCGGCGAACTGCATGACGTATCCCTCGTCCGTCTGCAGCCCGTCCGGGATGACCACGATCTCGCAGCCGGCGGCGCGCAGGGCGGCCGCCGTCGCCCGGTGCACGTCCAGCAGGCCGCCCGGGTGCCCGGTCGCGAACAGCACCCGCTGCCGCCCCTCGGCGGCCTTGCGCAGCCGTGCCGCCAGCCGGTCCAGACCGTCCACGGTCAGCTCGGGGTCGATGGTGTCCTGGCCGTACCGGTACTCGGGATCGTCGTTCACCCCGACCCGCTCGGCCATCACGGCCAGCACGTCCTGCTCGTCGGTCCAGCGGTCGCCGAGTTCCAGTCCGAGCCACCAGTTGCGCTCGCCGTTGGCCAGCTTGCGGTAGTGGAGCAGGTTGTTCTCGCGGGGCGTGGCGACATCGCCCGCGATACGGGTCTTCACAAGGTGCTCGACGAGCTCGGCGCGGCTGGGTGTCCCGGGTATCGGCATGGCTCCATTGTGGGGCAGGGCGCTGCGCGGTTTCCCTGCGTATCGCCCGCTGGGACGCGCGTCACTCACTCCTGCCGCAGCGCGAACCACAGCTCCATCCGTACGTCCGGGTCGTCGAGTTCGGCACCGAGCAGCGCCGCGCAGCGGGCGATGCGCTGGCGCACGGTGTTGCGGTGGACGGCGAGTGCCACCGCCGTGCGGTCCCAACTGCCGTGCAGGGAGAGCCAGGTGCGGAGGGTGTCGACGAGGGCGGGGTGCTCCGCGAGGGGGCCGAGGAGGGCGCGGGCGTGGGCGTGGGCCTCCTCTGCCGGGATCAGGTCGTCCAGTGCGGGGCGGGTGCTGTGCCGGACCAAGGGGGTGCGGGTCGCTCGGGCGCGGGCCAGGGCGCGGGACGCTTGCGCGGCGGCGGCCGGGAGTTGGTGTGCGGGGACGGGGGCGCTGACGCCCAGGGTCCAGCCGGGCTGTGGTTCGGGTTCTTGGGTGGTGGGGAGCAAGATGCGTACGTTTTCCCCTACGGGGTCGATGAGGGTGGAGCCGAGTGTGGCGCCCAGTGCGGTGGCGGCGAGGAGGTCGGGCGGGTGCGGGTGAGTGGGGGCTGGTCGCGCCCCGCGGCGGAGCCGCATATCGGCAGGGTCCCGCGCCCCTAGGAGGTTGGCATGGTCCCGTTGGTCGTTCAGGCAGGCATCTACGACGAACCAGGTGTCCCCCCTGCCCAGCAGCGGTGTCACTTCCTCCGGACTGCTTCCCATCAGCAGTCGCACGAGTGCCGCGTTCCGGGCCGCGCCCGAGCCGCTGTGCTGTTCGCCGGTGAGGAGGGTGAGCAGGACCGTGGCCACCGAGGCGATGGTGTGGTCGCCCGGTTCGCGGGCCGGGGTGGCCACCCCGAGGACGAAGCCGGTGCTGAGGGTGTAGGCCGCGAGGTGGATGCCCGCCGTGGCGTGGGTCGCCGAGGTGGGGGTGCCCGGGCCCGACGGTCGTACCACCTCCGTCAGCTCGGCCAGCGAGCCGCGCACCGGTGCCTGAGGCTCTCGCCCCGCCGAGGCGATCTCCGCTCCCTCCGGGCCGTACAGGGCGGTCCAGCCACCCATCCGCTGGGCCAGCTGTCGCAGCACCGACGGCACCGGGTCGGGGCGGGCGGCGGCTGCCGCGAGGCTCTGCTGGGCCTCGGTGACCCGGCGCAGCTCGGCGAGGCGGGCCTGGGCCATCAGCTGCCAGACCGCGCGGGCGACGGCGGAGAAGGTGGTTCCCGGCGGGACCTCGACGAGCGGGAGGTCGTACGCCTCGCAGGCCGCGACGAGCGCGCGCGGGACCGTGTCGTGGACGGGGGCCAGCCCGAAGCCGAGGGCCGCGCCGCCCGCCGCCACGATCCGTGACACGTAGTCGTCGAAGTAGGTGCCCGAACCCGCCGCGTCCGGGATGTGCACCCCGGCCGTCAGCAGCAGCTCCCCGCCCAGCAGGTAGGGGTACGGGTCGGCCATCTCCGAGGTGTGCGCCCAGTGGACCACCAGGGACGGGTCGGACGGCCCGGCGATCTGGCGCAGGGCCAGGTCCTCACGGGCCAGCAGGGCCGCGAGGGGCACCGGGGGCGTGGGCGGAACAGCGGGGTCCGGCATGGTGTGCGTTCTCTCCATCCGGCGAGGCTCGAATGGATGAAACGTACACTTCGCAGCCGCTTTCCGGCCACCTAGTGTCGGTGTCCGTCACCCGCCGGCGAGACCCCCACCGAAGGAGGGCCCTGTGGCCGTCGACTACGCAGTGATCGTGATCTATCTGGCCGGCATGCTGGCCATGGGCTGGTGGGGCATGCGCCGCGCCAGGTCCAAGAGCGACTTCCTGGTGGCGGGCCGCCGCCTGGGCCCCGCCATGTACTCCGGCACCATGGCCGCGATCGTCCTGGGCGGCGCGTCCACCATCGGCGGCGTGGGCCTCGGCTACCAGTACGGCCTCTCCGGCGCCTGGATGGTCTTCACCATCGGCCTCGGGCTGCTGGCCCTGTCGGTCTTCTTCTCGGCCCGGATCGCCCGCCTCAAGGTGTACACGGTCTCCGAGATGCTGGACCTGCGGTACGGCGGCCGGGCCGGCGTGATCTCGGGCGTCGTGATGTGGGCGTACACCCTGATGCTCGCCGTCACCTCGACCATCGCGTACGCCACGATCTTCGACGTCCTCTTCGACATGAACCGGACGCTCGCGATCGTCATCGGCGGCTCGATCGTCGTCGCCTACTCGACGCTCGGCGGCATGTGGTCGATCACGCTCACGGACATGGTGCAGTTCGTGGTGAAGACCATCGGCGTGCTGCTCCTGCTGCTGCCGATCGCGGTGGTCAAGGCCGGCGGCTTCGCCGAGATGAAGGCCAAGCTGCCGACGACGTACTTCGACCCGCTGGGCATCGGCGGCGAGACGATCTTCACCTACGTGCTGATCTACACGTTCGGAATGCTCATCGGCCAGGACATCTGGCAGCGCGTGTTCACGGCGCGGGGCGACCGGACGGCGAAGTGGGGCGGCACGGTCGCCGGCACCTACTGCCTGGTGTACGCCCTCGCCGGTGCCGTGATCGGTACGGCCGCCAAGGTGCTGTACCCGAAGCTGGGCAGCCCGGACGACGCCTTCGCGACCATCGTCAAGGACGAACTCCCCATCGGGGTACGGGGGCTGGTGCTGGCCGCCGCCCTGGCCGCGGTCATGTCGACCTCCTCCGGCGCGCTGATCGCCTGCGCGACCGTCGCCAACAACGACATCTGGTCGCGGATCCGGGGGAGGGCAAGGTCCGGCGACCATGACGAGGTGCGGGGCAACCGCGTCTTCATCCTGATCATGGGCGTCGGGGTGATCGGCACGGCCATCGCGCTCAACAACGTCGTCGAGGCGCTGACCGTGGCGTACAACCTGCTGGTCGGCGGCCTCCTGGTGCCGATCCTCGGCGGGCTGCTGTGGAAGCGCGGCACGGTCCAGGGCGCCCTCGCCGCCGTGACCGTCGGCGGCCTCGCGGTGATCGGCCTGATGGCGGGTTACGGCATCCTCGCCAACGAGCCCGTCTACTACGGCCTCCTCTCCTCCCTGGCCGCGTATGTCGCCGTCTCCCTGGCGACCAGGCCGACCGACGCGGCCGTGCTGGCCAACTGGCGGGAACGGCTCGCGGGCCGCGCAGCTCCCGAACTCGTGTCCGAACCGGTCCCGGCCGCCCAGTAAAGTCGTAGACACAAGCAGTACATACGCGACGAAGCGTAGGAAAGAAGGCATGACCTCATGAGCAGCAACGAGACACCCCGCGGCCCCGTCGACTCCTCCCGCGTCCCGCGGTACGCCGGTCCCGCGACCTTCGCCCGGCTGCCCCGTCTCGACGAGGTCGGTACCGCCGACGTCGCGGTGGTGGGCGTGCCGTTCGACTCCGGTGTCTCGTACCGGCCGGGCGCCCGCTTCGGCGGCAACGCCATCCGCGAGGCGTCCCGGCTGCTGCGCCCCTACAACCCGGCCCAGGACGCGTCCCCCTTCGCCCTGGCGCAGGTCGCGGACGGCGGGGACATCGCCGTCAACCCCTTCAACATCAACGAGGCCGTCGAGACCATCGAGGCGGCGGCCGACCAGCTGCTCGGCACCGGCGCCCGGCTGATGACCCTGGGCGGCGACCACACCATCGCTCTCCCCCTGCTCCGCTCGGTGGCCAAGAAGCACGGCCCGGTCGCCCTCCTCCACTTCGACGCCCACCTGGACACCTGGGACACCTACTTCGGCGCCGAGTACACCCACGGCACCCCGTTCCGCCGGGCGGTCGAGGAGGGCATCCTCGACACCTCCGCCCTCTCCCACGTCGGCACCCGCGGTCCGCTGTACGGCAAGCAGGACCTGACCGACGACGAGAAGATGGGCTTCGGCATCGTGACCTCGGCGGACGTCTACCGCCGGGGCGCCGACGAGGTGGCCGACCAGCTCCGCCAGCGCATCGGCGACCGCCCCCTGTACATCTCGATCGACATCGACTGCCTGGACCCCGCCCACGCCCCCGGCACCGGCACGCCGGAAGCGGGTGGTATGACTTCCAGGGAGCTGCTGGAGATCCTGCGCGGACTCTCCTCCTGCAACCTCGTCTCGGCGGACGTCGTCGAGGTGGCCCCCGCGTACGACCACGCGGAGATCACGTCGGTGGCGGCCTCGCACACGGCGTACGAACTGACCACGATCATGACCCGACAGATTGCCGAGGCTCGTTCGAAGTGACCCACGACCACGACCTGGTGCTCCGCCCGACGCAGGCGCAGACGGCCGCAGCCCTCGACCCGCCCGCCGGCCGCAACGGCGGGGACCTGGTCGTGGAGACGCTGGCCGGGCTCGGCGCGACGACGGTCTTCGGACTGCCCGGCCAGCACGCCCTCGGCATGTTCGACGCCCTGCGCCGCTCGTCGCTGCGCTATGTCGGCCTGCGGGTGGAGAACAACGCGGGCTTCGCGGCGGACGCGTACGGCAGGATCACCGGCGAGGCGGCCCCGCTGCTGCTGTCGACCGGCCCCGGCGCGCTGACCTCACTGGCCGCGCTCCAGGAGGCGGCCTCGGCCTCCGCGCCCGTGCTGGCGATCAGCAGCCAGATCCCCACGGCCGGCCTCGGCGGCGGCCGGCACGGCTACCTCCACGAACTCCCGGACCAGGCGGCCTCCTTCCGCGGCGTGGTGAAGTCGGTGCACACCGTCCGCACCCAGTCGCAGATCCCCTCCGCCCTCGCGGCGGCCTGGAAGTCGGCCCTCTCCGCCCCCCACGGCCCGGTGTGGGTGGAGATCCCGCAGGACGTACTGCTGGCCCCGACGCCGCTCCCGGTGGTGACGGCGATGGACGCCACCCCGGACGAGCTGCCGCCGCGCCCCGAACTGACCGCGGTGGCGGCCGACCTGCTGTCCCGCGCGGCCCGCCCGGCGATCATCGCGGGCGGGGGAGTGGTACGGGCGGACGCGTCGGGCAAGCTGCGGCAGCTGGCCGAGACGCTGAATACGCCGGTCGTCACCACCTTCGGCGGCAAGGGCGCCTTCCCCTGGAACCACCCGCTCTCCCTCCAGTCCTGGCTGGAGGACCGCCACACCACGGACTTCCTGGAGGACGCGGACGTCCTGCTGGTCGTGGGCTCGGGCCTGGGTGAACTCTCCTCGAACTACCACACGTTCAAGCCCCGGGGCCGGGTCATCCAGATCGAGGCGGACCTCGGCAAACTGGAGGCCAACCACCCGGCGCTCGGCATCCACGCGGACGCCCGGCTCGCCCTCCAGGCGCTGCTGGAGACGGTGTCGCCCCGCGAGGACGACACGGCGGCCGACCGGGTACGGGACCTGCTCTCCCGGGTCTCGGAGCGCATCTCCGCCCAGGAACTCACCCTGGAACAGGACGTGTTGGCGGCGGTCCGCCGGGCCCTGCCGCGGACGTCCCCCTCCTTCTGGGACATGACGATCCTGGCCTACTGGGCCTGGTCGGCGTTCGACCCGCAGGGCACCAACCTCATGCACTCGGCCCAGGGTGCCGGCGGTCTCGGCTACGGCTTCCCGGCGGCGCTCGGCGCGGCCGCGGCCGACCCGACCCGCCCGGTCCTCGCGGTCTCGGGCGACGGCGGCGCCCTCTACTCCATCGCGGAACTGGCGACGGCGAGGCAGCACGACCTCCCGGTCACCTGGCTCATCGTCGACGACGGCGGCTACGGCATCCTGCGCGAGTACATGACGGGCTCGTTCGGCGAGGCCACGGCGACGGAACTGGCCCGCCCCGACTACGTGGCGCTCGCCGAGTCCTTCGGCGTCCCCGGCGTCCGCACCACCCCGGAGACCCTGGAGACGGACCTGGCGAAGGCCCTGGCCGCCCCCGGCCCCTCGGTGGTCGTACTCCCGGCCCTGCTGCGGATGTTCGCGCCGACGCATCTGGGCTCGGATTGATCACCCGATCGGCTGTCCGTGGTGGCCTGCACGGGATATGTTCCGTGAGGTCGCAGGCGTCCCGGTCGGGCCGATGTCGGATGCGGCCACTCTGAGCCCGGAGAGGAGGACAGCGTGCTGCTGCGGTTCCGCGTCGCGAACGTACGGTCCCTGCGAGCGAGCAGGAGCTGTCCTTCGTCGCGCATGGCGACGGACAGGGCGGGTCGGCGAACGTGGTGGATCTTGCGGGCGGCGGATCCATCTCTGTCCTCCCACTGATCGGTATTTTCGGGGCCAACGCCTCCGGCAAGTCGAACGTGCTGACCGCGATGACGGACATGCGCAACGCGGTCCTCAACTCCTATGCGCGCTGGGCCTCTTACGACGGCATCCCGCGCCAGGTCTTCGCTCTGAGCCCCAAGAGCGAGAGCGAACCCTCCTTCTTCGAGGTCGACGTCGTCATCGACTCGGTCCGCTGGACGTACGGCTTCGAGCTCGGTGCCAAGCGTGTCGAGTCCGAGTGGCTGCACAGCTACCCGCGCGGTCGGCGTCAGGAATGGCTCGACCGCGACGCCTCCCGGTCGGATGTCTTCAAATGGCCCGGCGGGCGGGTCAGGGACCGGGCCCAGCTTGTGCGGCGAACGCGGCCGAACGCCCTGCTGCTCTCCACGGCCGGCACAGACAACCACCCGCAGCTCTCTCCGATCTTCCACTGGTTCCGGCGCAACTTCTGGATGATCAGTCCTGAGGTCGAGCGGGACGAGCGCGCGCAGTACACCACGAAGGAACTGTCGGGTCCAAGAGCCGCCAGGATCCAGGAGTTGTTGAGGGTCGCAGACCTCGGCATCACCGGAGCGACGGTGGTCCAGGACGGTCCGGGCCAGGACGCGGTGAAGCTGACGCACCATTCGGCCGCCGGGGACGTTTCCTTCGACTGGCAGGAGGAGTCCTACGGCACCCGCTCCTGGTTCGCCCTCCTGGGTCCTCTGCTTCTCGCCCTCGACGAAGGCGCGGTCCTGCTCGTCGACGAACTCGACGCCAGCCTGCACTCCCGTTTCGCCGCAGAGGTCGTCCGGCTCTTCCACGACCCTTACGCGAATCCCAAGGGGGCTCAGCTGGTCTTCACGTCCCACCACGCGACGGTGCTCACCACCCCAAGTGGCGAGCGGCTCCTCGATCCCGGACAGGTCTGGCTGACGCAGAAGGACAAGGACGGGGGGACCGAGCTGTATCCGCTCACAGATGTGGAGCCGGGCGAGGACGAGGACCTCACGCAGTCGTATCTCGCGGGGGCCTTCGGCGCGGTTCCGGCTCTCCTGGAGGGGCAGATCGCGCGACGACTGGTAAGGCGTCTGTGCCGGGATGACGGGGGCGGCACATTCACGCTTCGCCGGTATGGGCGCAAGGTCCGGGCCATGATTGCCGACCATCTCGAGGACCCGGAGATCGATCAGGTCATTCCGCCTGTCTCGCTCACTGCACTCACCTTCGACGACGCCGTGCGGCGGCTGCCGCCGCAGGAGGCCGCGGCTGAGATGGGCCATGCGCTCCGCTTCCATCTGGAGGAGCGGACGAAGCGGGAGGACCCCGCGAAGTACGAGCGGCTCTCCAAACGCCTGGAAGAGATCCTGCGCACGATGCCGGGCCGCTTCGAGGAGCAGATGGAGGAGTTCGGCCCGCTGATCGAGGAGGCCAGGCAAGAGCAGGAGGAGTCCCCGGAACTCGCCGGTCTCACGCCGCTCGAACGGAAGGTGTACCGGCTGGTGGAGCAGATCCTGGAGGACACCCCTGGGATCAGGCTGACAGACAGCGGAGACATCAGGCAGCTCACGGGCAACGTGTGCGACACGGCCACCCGGGCCATGGCCAGGCCGTCGTACCAGGGGCAGCACCAGGACATCAGCATGCTGGCCGGAGACCTCCACGACGTTCTGCTCAGCGGCGGTGTCCGGCCTCTGGGGGCGGACTGGGCGCCGTTGGAGAACGCGGCGGAGCGACTGGCGTCCTTCGCGCAGGACAACCTTCGGCAGTTTCGGGGCAGGGCGAGGGGAGAATAGACGCGTGACCGCGCCAGCCGATCCTTCGACGTCTTCCGCCCCTGAAGCCCTGCTCACTGTGGACGGGCTGGATCTGCGGGTGCGCGCCAGCGCCCGCAGGAAACGGTTTGCTCTGACTGTCGAGACTGACGCGACCCTCACCCTTCACACCCCTGCCGGGCGTTCGACGGCTGAGGCGGAGCAGTTCGTACGAGCTCACCGCGACTGGTTGCTGACCAAGCGGCGGGACCGGGAGCGTACTCGCCCGCTCAGCCCTGTCAAACAGCTCGCCGACGGAGAGGTCTTCCGCTATTTGGGTCGGACGCATCGGCTGGCCGTGTCCGGTGCGGAAGGGGCGGCCACAGGGGTCCGGTTGATTGCGGGGCGCCTTGTCATGGGCCCGGACCTGGCGGCGGAGCCGCGGGCGGGGCGGGCAGCGCTTGTCGACTGGTACTGCCGGGCCGGCCGGAACTGGACGGGACATCGGCTTCAGCCTTGGGCAGCGCGCATGGGTGTGACCGAGCCGGAAGTCGAGGTGCGGGATCTGGGGGATCGGTGGGGTTCTTATAGGCCGCTGCCGGACAGGTCGGGCGCCACGGGGCTGATGAGTCTCGGGTGGCCGCTCTTCCAGCTGCCCATGCATCTGATCGACTACGTCATCGCACATGAACTGGCCCACGTGAAAGTTTCCGGGCACCGAGAGGACTTCTGGCGGCTGCCGCGGATTGCGCTGCCCGAGTACGAAGAGCGGCGGGCGGACCTCGACGAACTGGGGCGGCGACTCTGGATGGGGGATATTCGGTAAGCGGAGCTGAACTCCCCCGCTGAATCCGCAGTGGGTGGAGCCGCTCCGGCGCTCCGGAGGGGAGGCTGGGGGCAGTGCCAGGACCGAGCGGGACGAGGAGCAGGCCCATGACAGGTGAACTGCAGGACCGGACGGCCGTGGTCACCGGCGCGAGCAAGGGCATCGGCCTGGCCGTGGCCGAGGCCCTGGTGGCGGAGGGGGCCGAGGTGGTCGCGGCGGCACGGACCTCGTCGCCCGGGCTCGACGCGCTGGTGAAGGCGGGCGGCGCCCGGTGGGTCAGGGTCGACCTGACCGAGCCGGACAGCGCGGAGCGCCTGGCGGACGCGGCCGGGCCACGCATCGACATCCTGGTCAACAACGTAGGCGCCGCCCCGGCCCGGCCGGGCGGTTTCCTTGAGGTGAGCGACGCCGAGTGGCGGCGGACTTTCGAGGTCAACTTCTTCGCCACGCTCGCGGTCACCCGGGCGGTACTGCCACGCATGCTGGAGGCCGGCCGCGGCTCCGTCGTGAACATCGGCTCGGTCAACGCCGAACTGCCGGATCCGCTGGTGGTCGACTACAGCGCGGCCAAGGCGGCGCTGGTGAACTTCTCGAAGGCCTTGTCGAAGGAGTACGGGCCCCGGGGCGTACGCGTCAACAGCGTCAGCCCCGGGCCGGTCGAGACGGACCTGTGGCTCGGCGGCGGGGGCGTCGCGGACACTGTCTCGGCCGCGGCGGGTCTGCGCCCCGACGAGGTCATGGCACAGGCCGCGGCATCGACCGCCAGCGGCCGCTTCTCCCGGCCGTCGGAGATCGCCGACCTGGTGGTGTTCCTGGCCGGTGACCGTGCCGCCAACATCGTCGGAAGCGACCTGCGCATCGACGGCGGCTTCGTCCCCACCTGGTGAGTGCGGTCGTACGGCCCGACTCACCAGGTGCCGCGGCCCGGGGTCGGTGACCGGTTCAGCAGGCGCCGGCGCCCACCCCGTCGATGCGGCCGCCGAAGTCGCCGAGGTACTGGGAGCGCCAGTCGCCGTTGAAGGTGTCGCGCTTCTCGGTCGGGGACCAGTTGACGAGGCAGGAGCGGGTGGAGGCGACGAAGGAGCCCACGTGGTCGTGGAGGTTGGGCGGCATGTCGCGGTAGCCGCTGCGGGCCGTCCACTCCCAGTAGTCGCCCCCGAAGCCCTCCCCGCTCCAGAAGCACACCGAGCCGTCGGGACAGGAGGGGGCGGCGGCCGCCTGCGCGGAGGCGCTCTGCGCGGGCACCACCAGCGCGGTCAGCGCGAGCGCGGCAGCGAGGGACCAGCTACGAAACTTCACGGGACGCTCCGAAAAAGGGAGTTGGGGACGCCCCGGCGGAACCACCGGGGCGTCCCCATGCTCCTGGGCGATCACCCGGACGCGCCCGAGTCCAAGATCGGCTTCACCTGTGTGAGCGAACTAGTCGTTCAACATCACCGGAGGTGTGGGGCGAGCGACATAATGCAGGGAGGAGGTGAGCTGCCGTGTCCATCATGAGCGACCTGATCGAGCGAGGCGGAATCCCCGAAGGCTTCAAGGTCGAGGTCTTCGACGGAAGGGTGATCATGACCCCGCAGAGCCCCGAGCAGGATTGGACCGTTTCCGATGTGAAGGATGCGGTCAAGGCCGCGGGTATCGCTCGCGAGCGGGTCTTCGGGGACGTGCTCATCACGTTTCCCGGAGAGAACGACGCGGCTCCGGATCTCACCGTCGTCGGCTTCGACGCGGAGCGCCGGAAGAACAGCTACTCCTGCCTCGACGTGCTCGCGGTGGTCGAGGTTCCCTCCGAGCCCGCGGACGAGAAGGACTACGTGCGAAATGTCCAGAAGTACGGACGGTTCGGGATCGACTTCTACATGATCGCGGATCCCTTCAAGAAGGCGGTCACCTTGTTGTCGGAGCCGCAGCCCTCCGGCTACGGACAGGCCGTCGAGGTTCCGTACGGTGAGACGGTCAGTTTCACACTGGCCACGGGAGAACGCGTGAAGATCGATACCAGCACGTTTCCCACTCGCGACGCACGCGAACGGTGACCTGCGACGACGGCCGTACAGGCGCACCTGTACGGCCGTCGTTTCTCCCGGCTCCTACCAGATCGCCTCGACCCACTCCGGGTGGTCGATGAACGGGTTCCGGTTGTGCTGGTAGGCGCTGTAGATGACGTCGTTGCGGTTCTCCTCGAAGGAGTCCGGCGGGTCCTCGTCGTTCCACTGCTTGAGGACCGAGAGCTTGCCGATGTACGGGTTGGAGCCGTTGGCGACCTTGTCGTCGGGCTCCAGGTTCGCGAACCCGTCGTCGCCCTCGTAGCGGACCGCCATGTAGAGGATCATGCGGGCCACATCGCCCTTGACGGCGTCGCGCGGCTCGAAGGAGTCCGAGTCGACCTTGCTGCCGCCGCTGTTGGTGAAGGTGGAGCCGCCGTCGTCGAAGTCGAGGTTGCCGCGCTTGCCGTTGACCGCCACGTCCTCGGGACGGATGTGGTGCAGGTCCGTGCCGGGGCCGGTGGAGGTGGTGAGGTCGCCGTGCGAGATCGCCCACACGTGCTCACGGTTCCAGTCGCCGCTGTCACCGCCGTTGAGGGTCTTGCTGCGCGAGATACCCGAGTACAGCAGGATCACGTTGCTGCTGTTGTTCGGGTCCTGGTCGGTCTTCTTCAGGGCGTCCCACAGGGCCGAGTACGACAGCTTGGTGACGTTCGCGCTGATGATCGTGTGCAGGGACGACTTGAGGCTCGTCCCCGTCTTGCCGATCGCGTTCTTGTAGTACGTCGAGTCGTACGCGGTGGTCGTCGCGGCGGCCGGAGTCGCCGTCAGCGCCGGGGCGGTCAGGCCGACCAGAACGGCGGCCGTCGTCAGCGCCACCGACTTCCAGTGTCGTATGCGTGTCGCCAGCATAAAGAGTTTCCCATCTACGCGGGTTGATGAGGCGGCAAGAAGGAGGGTGACATGAACATGAGGACGCTGTGGTGAACAGGACGTAAAAAGAGGCCCCCGACCGTGTGGTCGGGGGCCTCTTCGGGCGTCGGGATTACGTCAGCTGACGTCCGACGGGTCCAGCCGGTAGAGCGTCGAGGTGGACGCAGTGGATGAAGTGGACGAAGACGTCGAGGACTTGGAGGTCGAGGTCGAGCTCTCCGTCGTGCTCGTGGTCTTGCTGTACGCGCTCTCCTTCACCGCCGTCCCGTTCTTCTGCACCCAGCTGGTCACCGCGGAGCTGAGCGTGTTGTTGCCGCCCATGCCCATACCGCCGCCGCCGACCTGGATGTAGTGCAGCTTGCCCGCCTTCACCAGTTCCTTCAGCTTGGCGACGGTCATCGCCTCGTCGGTGCCGGTGAAGCCCCACATGGAGATCACGGGCTCCTCGGCGCTCAGCTCGATCTGGGCCGCGGACTGGGAGTTGGAGACCGCGAGCAGCCAGGTGGCGCCGTCCATGTGCTTCTTCAGGTAGGCGATCAGGTCGCTGCTCACGCCGCCGGCCCTACCGCCGCCCATACCGCCGCCGCCGAAGCCGCCGCGCTGACCGGTGGTGCCGCCCGCCTCGCCCATCTCGCCGGTGCCGTTCGGCGGGGTGCCGCCCGCCTCGCCGGTGCCACCGGCACCGCCGGCCGCGCCGCCCGGCCTCTCGCCGTTCGTGCCGCCGGGGAAGCCACCGCCCTGCTGGGTGCCGCCGGGCGCCTGGCCGTTGGCGCCGCCAGGACCGCCGGTGCCGCCGGCCGTGCCCGTACCGCCGCCCGGCGCCTCGCCGTTCGTGCCGCCGGGGAAGCCGCCGCCCATCTCGCCGCCGGCCTCTGCGTTCTGCCCGCCAGGGAAGCCGCCCCGGTTGCCGCCGCCGAAGCCGCCGCTGCCCGTCGAGGGGCCGGCCGTCGGGTTCGTACCGCCCATGCCACCGCCGGCGGAGCCGCCGAACGGGTCCGCCACCGCGTATGCCGTCGGACCGGCCAGTGCCGCGATCACGGCAGCCGCCACCGAGGCGGTGAGGAGACGGGCCCGGTTGCCGGACCGGAGGAGGATCATGCCCACGATGCCGGCCACCGTCAGGACGCCGATCGTCGGCCACAGCCAGGTGTTCCAGCCGGAGGCGCGACGGAGCAGGACGATCGCCCAGATGCCGGTGACGCCGAAGGCGGCCGGGAGGACCCAGATCCAGCGCTTGTCGTTCCTGAACGCGTCCAGCAGCATCACGCCACCGCCGCCGCACAGCGCCGCGATGCCCGGGGCCAGCGCGGTCGTGTAGTACGGGTGCATGGTGCCCTGCGCGGTCGCGAAGATCACGTAGTGCAGGAGGGTCCAGCCGCCCCACAGGACCAGCGCCATCCGGCGCAGGTCGGTGCGGGGAGCGCGGCCGCACAGCACCAGGCCGCCGATCAGGGCGATCGCGGAGAAGGGCAGCAGCCAGGAGATCTGGCCGCCGAGGATGTCGTTGAACATCCGGCCGAGACCGGCGGAGCCGGAGAAGCCGCCGCCTCCGCCGCCGCCCCCGCCACCGCCGCCGTTGCCCTCGCCGCCGAAGACGCGGCCGAGACCGTCGTACCCCATGATCAGGTCCCAGGCCGAGCCGTCCGTGGAGCCGCCGATGTACGGGCGGTCGGAGGCCGGGACGAGGGAGACGGCGATCGCCCACCAGAAGCTGGAGACGGCCAGCACCACCGCGGCGAGCGCCAGGTTGACGATCCGCTTCACCCAGGGGGCCTTCGACGCGTACAGGTAGAGCGCGAAGACGGCCGGGAGCGCGATCCAGCCCGCGAGCAGCTTGGTGTTGAAGGCGAGACCGAAGCAGGCCGCCGAGCCGAGCAGCGGGAGCAGCTTCTCGTCACGGGTGGCGCGGAACGCGAGCGCCGCGCCCGCGACCATCAGGAGGACCAGGATCGTGTCGGGGTTGTTGTCGCGGTTGATCGCGACGGTGATCGGGGTCAGCGCGAGCACCAGCGCGGCGACGGTCGCCGCGCCGTGCCCCCAGACCCGCTTCACGTTCGCGTGCAGGATCCAGATCGCGCCGAGGCCGGCCGCGACCTGCGGCACCATCATCTGCCAGGTCCCGAAGCCGAAGATCCGGCACGACAGGCTCATGACCATGGTGGCGAACGGCGGTTTGTCGACGGTCAGGAAGTTGCCCGGGTCCAGCGAACCGAAGAACCAGGCCTTCCAGCTCTTCGTACCGGCCCAGATGGCGCCGCTGTAGAAGGTGTTCATGTTGGAACCGGAGAGGTTCCAGGAGTAGAGCACCGCCGCCAGGATCAGGATCGCGATCAGCGCGGGCAGCGACCAGCGCGGTGCCTTGTCCGGCAGGGGAGCCGCGGGGGTCGCCGTGGGCGGCGCCCAGTCGGGGGACACGGTCGTGGGGGGAATGGGATCGGTGGCAGATGTCACCAGCCCACCTTGCAGACGGCCGATGGGTGAGGGCTGTGCCGATCCTGGGCGCAAGCTGTGGGTGGGTGAGATATGGGTAAGAGGGCGGCCGGTGATCCCCGGATGCGACCGCCCTCCAGGGCCGCTGTCTCAGTGCGCGCGGACCGACAGCCGGTAGAACCGGGTCGTCTGGGCCGCGTTCTGGTTGTCGTCGCTGACCAGGAGGACCTTGTACGCGCCCTTGGAGCGGCCCGTGACCACCATGCCCTCGATGTTGTCGAGGAGCGGGTTGGACTGCGGCTGCTTGGCCGTGGCGCCCAGGGTCGGGCAGGTCGCGATGTCCGTGAGCAGGGTCTTCCCGATCAGCCGTACGCCGGCCTGCCCGGTGAGGTTCTCGATGCCGCTGGTGTCGGTGGCGTGCCGCGGGTCGGCCAGGAAGAGGCGGACGGTGTTGCCGACGCCGGCGGTGAAGCCGCGTTCCAGGACGAGCAGGCGGCCGTCGGGCAGCGCCTGGACCTCGGGGACGCCGAGGATCGGGTCGTCGGTCCGGTAGGCGTACTGGGCCGACAGCCTGAAGTGGTCGCCCTTGGTGCGCTGCCAGGTCTGGAAGCGGACGATCCCGGCGGTGTCGCCGGAGAGGGCGTACTCCATGGAGGCCAGCAGGGTGCGGCCGCCGTTCAGGAGGGTCAGGCCCTCGAAGGTCTGGTTGGTGGTGGCCCGCCCGGCGGGGGACACCAGCAGCGACGGCGGCACGGGGAGGCGGTCCAGGATCTCGCCGTCCACCGAGTAACGGCGGATGGAGGGCTCGGTCTCGGAGGTGATCAGCCGGGTGCCGTCGCGGTCCACGACCAGGCCCTCGGAGTCCAGCGCGGCGCCGTTCTCGTCGGCGAGCTGGACCACCTTCTTCGGCGCCAGCGTCTTCGCGTCCAGGTCGAAGAGCGAGGAGCGGTCGGAGAGGGCGGCCAGAAAGCCGTGCCGGTCCAGGGCGAGCGCGGAGAAGTTGCCGACGAAGGTTCCTTCGAAGGTCGTCTTGTCGAGGGCGTCGGAGAAGCCGTCGATGGAGACCGTGGACGAACAGGCGTTGGCCGGGGCGGACTTGGCCGACGCGGCGGCGGGCCCGGCGGCGGACAGACAGGTGGCCGCCGCCAGGCCGGCGGTGACGGTGGCGAGTACGGTTCGCAGGCGCATGGCCGTCACCGTAAGCCGGATCGGTGAAGGGCGGGAGACCCGCTCATGAAAGGCCGGGTCAGGGCTGGATCAGGGCTGGATCAGGGATGGACCAGGGCAGGACCAGGGCAGGACCAGGGCCGGGGCATGGCCGGAGCGCACTCCGGCCATGGCCCGAGCGGGCTCAACTCGCCGCCAGGTCCTTGTGGATGGCCTTCGCGATGCCCTGGATCGTGGTGATCCCGTAGTTCATGGTGCTGTTGTCGTGGGTCAGCACGGTCATCATGTAGTCGTGGCCGCCGCCCTTGAACGTGCCGAGGCTGTGCACCCGCCAGCCGTGCGTGGAGCGCGACAGCCAGCCGTTCTTGACGTGCACGGAGACCCCGGAGGGGACGCCGTACGGGGTGCCCCAGCGCTGGGACGAGACGACCTGTCCCATCAGCTTCTGGATGTACGCCCTTGAGTTGTCGCTCAGGACGGTGTTCTTGGCGGTGATCATGGTGAGCAGCCGCTGCTCGTCGTGGACGTCGATCTGGGTGAGGCCCCAGTAGCCGCCTGTGCCCGGGGTGGTCTGGGTCATCCCGGCGGCCGTCAGGAATCCCTTGATCTTCGTCAGGCCGAGCTGCTTCCACAGTTTCGTGGTCGCGTCGTTGTCCGACTTGGTGATCATGGCCTTGGTCAGTGACTGCTCGGTGGCCGTCAGGTAGCGGTTGTGCTTCTTGGCGTCCCACAGCAGCGTGGCCAGCACGGTCACCTTCACGGTGCTCGCCGAGTCGTAGTGGGTGGTGGCACGGAGCGTGCACGTGGTCTTCGTGGACCGGTCGTAGAGCCCGACGGCGATGGTCCCCTTGCGGTTCGCCATCGCCGCGGTGATGTCCTTCTTCAGCTTCGCGGCCAGGCCCGCCTTCGCGGACGTGCAGCTGACGGTGGGAGCGGCTGCCGAGGCGGGTGCGGCCACCCCCGCGGTGAACGCGGCCCCGCCTGCGATCGCCACCAGCACCTTGGCGCGTCTGGATATCCGGTGTGTCATACCCGGATTGACTCGCGAGTTCGCACGAATGGTTGTACGGGCGGGGGAGGGTTTGACGAGTCGTTACCGGCACGGCGACGGCGCAGGCGCCGGTCGCCGCGGCTGTCGCGGCCGTGCCGCCCGGGTCAGAGATCGAGGACGGCCTCGGTGGCCGGCGTGCTGCAGCAGACGAGGACGGTGCCGGGCTCGGGGAGTTCGAGCGGCGGGGTGGTGTAGACGACGTCGCCTGTCACCAGCGGGGTGACACAGGTGTGGCAGACGCCGGTGCGGCACGACCAGCGGGTGGGGACGTCGCAGGCTTCGGCGAGTTCGAGGAGCGAGGCGTGGGCGGGTGACCACGGGGTGGTGACGCCGCTGCGGGCGAAGGTGACGAGTGGGCCGGGGCCCGGCGGACCGGAGGGCTGGTGCGGCCGGACCGCGGCGGTGGGGGTGACGCCGGGGTTGATGGCGGTGAGCGCGCTGAACCGTTCCGTGTGGATCCGCTCGGGGCGCAGCCCGAGGTCGCGCAGGATGCCGTCGAGGTCGTCCATGAAGGCGGTCGGTCCGCACAGGTAGGCGTCGGCGTCGGGCGGGATCCCCAGGGCGGCGAGCGACGCGGCGGTCGGGCGGCCCCGGGTGACCCGCCCCTCGCCGGGGCGTGGGCCGTCGGCCGTGTAGTAGAGGTGCTCGTGGGCGTCGGGGAGCCGGGAGAGGAGGGCCCGGGCCTCGGCCGCGAAGGCGTGGTGGGTGCGGTCGTGGGCGGTGTGCAGCCACCAGAGGGGACGCGGGTCCCGGGCCGCGGCGAGCCGGTGCAGCATGGCGAGCACGGGAGTGGCGCCGATGCCGGCGGAGGCGAGGACGACCGGGCCGGTGCCTTCCTCGAGTACGAACGTGCCGCGCGGGGCGGCGACGTCCACGAGGTCCCCGGGGCGGAGCCCGGCGTGGATGTAGCCGCTGACCTTGCCGTGGGGTTCGTGCTTGACGCTGATGCGGTAGCCGCCGGCCGGGGGCGCCGAGGACAGGGAGTAGCTGCGTACCTCGTGGGCGGCCTTTCCGGCGGTGAGGCGGACGGAGAGGTACTGGCCCGGGCGGGCCGCCGGCAGCGGGGTGCCGTCGGCGGTGTCGAGGTAGACGGAGGAGATGTCGGCGGTCTCGCGGACGATACGGGCGACGCGCAGGGGCCGGAAGCCAGGCCACCCCGGCTCGTCCTCCCCGGGTTGCCCGGCGGCGGCGAGCTCACGGAAGGACTGCTGCCAGCCGGGGCTCAGGGCGGGGATGTCCAGCGCGGTGCGCAGTTTCGCGGGGTCGCGGCCGGGGAGGTAGAGCAGCGCGTCGGTGTCGGCGACGCTGAGTTCTCCCGGCCCCTTGCGGGTGAGGGTGATCTCGTCGCCGGCCCGGACGTGTCCCTCGGTGAGCACCCGCAGGTAGAAGCCGGGGCGGTGGTGGGCGACCAGGAGGGCGGCCATGGTGGGCTCGCCCAGGCGCATGCCGACGCGGTAGCAGGTGACGCGTGGCTGGGTGACCTCGAACTCCGCCTCGCCGATCCGGTACCGGTCGCCGATGCACACCTCGTCGTCGGGCAGGCCGTCGACGGTGAAGTTCTCCCCGAAGATCCCGAAGGTCAGGTCGTCGCGGCCGAGCCGCTTGCGCCAGTACTGGTAGGAGTCCAGCTGGTAGACGAGCACGGCCCGGATCTCGCCGCCGTGCCCGGCCAGGTCGCCCTGGCCGTCTCCCTCGATGTTCAGCCGCCGCACCATGCGGCGGCCGGACACGGGCGTCTTCCACGCCCCGGTCCGGACGGTCCGCCCCTGCCAGGGCACGTCCTTCGGCAGCCCCACGTTGACGGACAGCAACGTCCCCATGGCGACCTCCCGCGGGTGCCCGGCCGTCAGGACCCTCCTGGTCTTGCATCCTGCTGCCGCCACCGGGATTCCGCGAACGGAGGACGACCACGGGACGGAGGACGACCACGGGACGGAGGACGACCACGGGACGGAGGACGACCACGGGACGGAGGACGACCACGAGGTCGAACCCCGCCGGCCGCGGAGGCGGCGGACCGGGTCCGCGGACCGAGGCGCCTGCGACCAGCGACCGACCCCCCTGCGACCACAGACCGAGAATTGTTGCGGAGGGATGAAATCCGGTTCCGTCCGTGTTGTGGCCATGCGGAAGAAGAGGGCGAACGGGAGGCACCGCGTGGCAGCGCAACAGGGGGAGCGGCAGGGCTGGGCGCGCAGGCTGGCGGGGTATGCCTGGCGGCATCCCAGGTACGTCGTGCTCGCGCTGGGGTCCTCGCTGGCCGGTATGGCCGTGCTGGCCGTCGTACCGCTGATCACCAAGGTGATCATCGACGACGTGATCGGTGACCACAGTCGGTCCATGGGACCCTGGGCGGGCGCGCTGATCGGCGCCGCCGTCCTCGTCTACGTGGCCACCTACGTCCGCCGCTACTACGGCGGCCGGCTCGCCCTCGACGTCCAGCACGACCTGCGGACCGAGATGTACGACACCATCACCCGGCTCGACGGACGGCAGCAGGACGAGCTGTCCACAGGGCAGGTGGTCGGCCGCGCCACCAGCGACCTCCAGCTGATCCAGGGCCTGCTCTTCATGCTGCCGATGACCATCGGCAACGTTCTCCTCTTCCTGATCTCCCTCGGGATCATGGCCTGGCTGTCGCCGCCGCTCACCCTGGTCGCCCTGGCCGTCGCCCCGGCCCTGTACTGGATCGCCAAGCGCAGCCGCGGCAAGCTCCATCCCGCCACCTGGTACGCCCAGGCCCAGGCCGCCGCCGTCGCCGGCGTGGTCGACGGTGCCGTGAGCGGTGTCCGCGTGGTGAAGGGCTTCGGGCAGGAGGACCAGGAGACCGGCAAGCTCCGGGAGGTCGGCCGCCGGCTCTTCGCGGGGCGCCTGCGCACCATACGGCTGAACAGCAGGTTCACCCCGGCCCTGCAGTCCGTCCCGGCTCTCGGCCAGGTCGCCATGCTGGCGCTCGGCGGCTGGCTGGCGGTCCGCGGTCACATCACCCTCGGCACCTTCGTCGCCTTCTCCTCCTACCTGGCCCAGCTGGTCGGCCCGGTCCGGATGCTCGCCGTGGTCCTCACCGTCGGCCAGCAGGCCCGCGCCGGCACCGAGCGCGTCCTGGAGCTGATCGACACCGAGCCGACCCTGACGGAGGGCACGAAGACCCTGCCGGCCGACGCGCCCGCGACCGTCGAGTTCGACGACGTGTCCTTCGGGTACGACAGCGCCCCCGGCAAGACCAGCCCCGTCCTCCGAGGGCTCAGCTTCGAGATCCGGCCGGGCGAGACCCTCGCCGTCGTCGGCTCCTCCGGCTCCGGCAAGTCCACGGTCTCCCTGCTCCTGCCGCGCTTCTACGACGTCACCCACGGCGCCGTCCTGGTCGGCGGCCACGACGTCCGCGAGCTGACCTTCGACTCGCTGCGGGCGGCCATCGGCCTGGTACCGGAGGACTCCTTCCTCTTCTCCGACACGGTCCGCAACAACATCGCCTACGGCCGCCCCGACGCGACCGACGAGGAGATCCGGGAAGCCGCCCGCGCCGCCCAGGCGGACCGTTTCATCGCCGAGCTGCCCGAGGGCTACGGCACCAAGGTCGGCGAGCAGGGCCTCACCCTGTCCGGCGGCCAGCGCCAGCGCGTCGCCCTCGCCCGCGCCCTGCTGACCGACCCCCGCCTGCTCGTCCTCGACGACGCCACCTCGGCCGTCGACGCCCGCGTGGAGCACGAGATCCACGAGGCGCTCAAGCACGTGATGCGCGGCCGCACCACCCTTCTCATCGCGCACCGCCGCTCCACCCTCAACCTCGCCGACCGCATCGCCGTCCTCGACGGCGGCCGGCTCGCCGACATCGGCACCCACGAGGAGCTCCAGGAGCGGTCCGCCCTCTACCGCCGGCTGCTCACCGACCCCGACGAGCTGGGAGGGGTCTCCCCGGGCCACGCCCTCCCCGTGATCCCGCACGAGGACACGACGGTCCGGGACGAACTCGACGCGGAGTTCGACGCCGAGCGAGGCGTGACCCCGCGCCTGTGGACCGGTGACCGTACGCCCAGGGACCTCGCCCTCGCCGGCACCCCTGCCACCCCCGAACTCCTCGCCCAGGTCGACGCGCTGCCGCCGGCCACCGACACCCCCGGCATCGACGAGGCCCGGGCCGTACGCCCCGAGGACTCCTACGGTCTGCGTCGGCTGCTGCACGGCTTCGGGCGTCCCCTGCTCGTCAGCCTCGCGCTGGTCGCCGTGGACGCCGGCATGGGCCTGCTCCTGCCGGTGCTGATCCGGCACGGCATCGACCAGGGCGTCACCAAGATGGCGCTCGGCGCGGTGTGGGCGGCCTCGCTGCTGGGGCTGTTCGCGGTACTGGCCCAGTGGGCGGCCCAGATCGGCGAGACCCGGATGACCGGCCGTACCGGCGAACGCGTCCTCTACTCGCTCCGGCTGAAGATCTTCGCCCAGCTCCAGCGGCTCGGACTCGACTACTACGAGCGGGAGCTGACCGGCCGGATCATGACCCGGATGACGACCGACGTCGACGCGCTCTCGACCTTCCTGCAGACCGGGCTGGTCACCGCCTTCGTCTCCGTCGTCACCTTCTTCGGCATCATGGTCGTCCTGCTGGTGATCGACGTACAGCTCGCGCTGGTCGTCTTCACCACCCTGGTCCCGCTGATCGTCGCGACCTTCTTCTTCCGCCGGGCCAGCGTGAAGGCGTACGAGCTCGCCCGTGAGCGGGTGTCGGTGGTCAACGCCGACCTCCAGGAGTCGGTGTCGGGCCTCAGGATCGTGCAGGCCTTCCGGCGCGAGGGCGACAGCGGCCGCCGTTTCACCGAGCGCAGCGAGAGCTACCGCAGGGCCCGTATCCGCGGCCAGTGGCTGATATCGGTCTACTTCCCGTTCGTCCAGCTGCTCTCGTCGGTGGCGGCGGCCGGCGTGCTGATGGCGGGCGCCCACCGGGTCGAGGCGGCCACCCTCACCACCGGTGCCCTGGTCGCCTACCTCCTTTACATCGACCTGTTCTTCGCCCCCGTCCAGCAGCTCTCCCAGGTCTTCGACGGCTACCAGCAGGCCACCGTCTCCCTCGGCCGTATCCAGGAACTGCTGCGCGAGCAGACCTCGACGCGGGCGGCGGACCAGCCGCTGGAGGTGCCCGAACTCCGTGGCGAGATCGCCTTCGAGGGCGTGCACTTCGCGTACGGGGCCGCCGACGAGGGCGAGGCGGCCCTGAGCGGCATCGACCTGACCATCCCCGCCGGGCAGACGGTCGCCTTCGTCGGCGAGACCGGCGCCGGCAAGTCGACCCTCGTCAAGCTGGTCGCGCGGTTCTACGACCCGACGGGCGGCCGGGTGACGGTCGACGGCACGGATCTGCGCACCCTGGACCTCACCTCCTACCGGCACCGGCTCGGAGTGGTCCCGCAGGAGGCGTACCTCTTCCAGGGGACCGTCCGGGACGCCATCGCCTACGGCCGCCCGGACGCCACCGACGCCGAGGTGGAGGCGGCGGCCCGCGCGGTCGGCGCCCACGAGATGATCGCCACCCTCGACGGCGGCTACCTCCACGAGGTGGCCGAGCGCGGCCGCAACCTCTCGGCGGGCCAGCGCCAGCTGATCGCCCTGGCCCGGGCGGAACTCGTCGACCCCGACGTCCTGCTCCTCGACGAGGCGACGGCAGCCCTTGACCTGGCGACGGAGGCCCAGGTCAACATCGCCACCGACCGCCTCGCGGGCCGTCGTACGACCCTGGTCGTCGCCCACCGGCTGACCACCGCGGCCCGCGCCGACCGGGTGGTGGTCATGGACCACGGCCGGGTCGCCGAGGACGGCACCCACGACGAACTCCTCGCCCGCGACGGCCGCTACGCCGCACTGTGGCGCACCTTCGTCGGCCAGTCCGAGGAACCGGAGGAGCCCGTCGCCGCGACCCGCTGAGCCGGCGGCGTCCCCACCCGACATGGTCCAGGGCGGGTGACCGGGTCGCCGACGGTCGTGCAACCATCCGACATATGTCGTGCGTCCGTACATCAGTACGGTCATGGCTGGGGCACAGCTGCGGTGCGGTGCGGGAGGGGACGACTGTGGACAGTGGTGCGATACGGCGGCGGCTGGCGCTCGGTGCGGCCGTGCTGGCCGCCTCCGGGGCGCTCGCCCTCGTGGTGCCGGCCGAGGCGCAGGCCGTGACGGCGGGCAACTGCGCCGGGCGCCAGGTGCGGACCCTGCCCTTCGCCACCGGCACCGTGCACATCTACCGGCAGGGCGGCTACGTCTGCGCGATCACGCTCCCCAAGTCGTCCGGCGGCAAGCGCATGATGTCCGTCAGCGTCCAGGCCCGCGGCAACCGCCCGGTCGTCGACAAGGGCAAGTACAGGTACCACGCGGGCCCGGTGACCGTGCATGCCGGGCACCGGTGCGTCTGGGTCAAGGGCGCGGTCGGCCGCGGCTCGGTGAGTTCCGGCTGGATTCTGTGCTGAACGCCCTTACGCCCCTAATCCCCCCTGGTGTGACGGCAGTTGCTCCGATAGCTTCCGGCGCACATCTGTCACACAGATTCCCAGGGGAGTGCGCATGCGCAAGGCGCTCAGATGGCTGCTCGCGCTCACGGTGCTGATAGGCACGTTGAGCATGGCCGGGTCGGCCACCGCCGCCGGGCCGGAGGCCGCCGACATCAAGGACCGGCTGCTGGCGATACCGGGTATGAGCCTGATCCAGGAGAAGCCGTACCCCGGGTACCGCTACTTCGTCCTGAACTACACCCAGCCGGTCGACCACCGCCATCCGGACCGCGGCACCTTCCAGCAGCGGATCACCGTGCTGCACAAGGACGTCAGCCGACCGACGGTCTTCTACACCGGCGGCTACAACGTCTCCACGACCCCGAGCCGCCGCGAGCCGACCCAGATCGTGGACGGCAACCAGGTCTCCATGGAGTACCGCTTCTTCACCCCGTCCCGTCCCGCCCCGGCCGACTGGACCAAGCTGGACATCTGGCAGGCGGCCAGTGACCAGCACCGCATCTTCAAGGCGCTGAAGAAGATCTACACCAGGAACTGGATCTCCACGGGCGGTTCGAAGGGCGGCATGACCGCCACGTACTACGAGCGCTTCCACCCGCGGGACATGGACGGTGTGGTCGCGTACGTCGCCCCCAACGACGTGGTGAACAACGAGGACTCGGCCTACGACCGCTTCTTCGAGAACGTCGGGACCGAGGACTGCCGCGACCGGCTGGACGCGGTGCAGCGCGAGGCGCTGGTGCGCCGGGAGCCGCTGGAGAAGAAGTACGCGGCGTTCGCCGTCGAGAACGGGTTCACCTTCGACACCATCGGCGGCCTGGACCGCGCCTACGAGGCCGTCGTCCTCGACTATGTCTGGGGCTTCTGGCAGTACAGCCTGCTGTCCGACTGCGGCACGATCCCGGCGGACGCGGCGACCGCGACCGACGACGAGATCTGGGACTCGGTCGACACGATCTCCGGCTTCTCCGCCTACACGGACCAGGGCCTGGAGCCGTACACCCCCTACTACTACCAGGCGGGCACCCAACTCGGCGCGCCCACCATCGAGTTCCCGTACATCGAGAAGAAGTACATCCGCTACGGCTATCAGCCACCCCGGAACTTCGTGCCCCGCACGATCCCGATGCGGTTCCAGCCGCACGCCATGCGGGACGTCGACGCCTGGGTGAAGCACCACGCCCATCACATGCTCTTCGTGTACGGCCAGAACGACCCGTGGGGAGCGGAGCGCTTCCGCGTCGGCACGGGCTCGAAGGACTCGTACGTCCTCACCGCGCCCGGCCTCAACCACGGCGCCAACGTCGCCGGCCTGGCTTCCGACGAGAAGTCCCTCGCCACCGCCCGCATCCTGGACTGGGCGGGTCTGCCTGCCGCCACCGTGACGGCGGCGAAGCCGCTCGCGAGGTACGACGCGAAACTGGACGTCCGTGACGTGGAGCGCGAACCCGCGCTGCGACCGTGACGACCCGGCGCTGAATCGACGACTCCGATGCGTCACCCGTGTACGGGGTGACGCACCGGATCCCTATGTCCACCCGTCGAGACTCGGATCTCGCCCGTAACTGGCGATGTGTAGTCCCGCCCCATGGAATCCGGTGTCGAGCTCGTGAAGCGCGCCCACGTCGACCTGCTCAGGGTCGCCGCGTCGCTGTGTAACTGACCCCGCGCGCCGTCTTCCCCCCTCCCCGAGGACTCCTGGCTCACCACCGCCGCGATCATTCCCCAGACCAGCCGGCTGAAGTTCCTGGTCGCCTTCCGCCCGGGCGTGATCGCACCCCCGCTCGCCGCCCAGATGACCGCCACCTACCAACGGCTGTCCGGCGGCCGGCTGCGCCTCAACGTCGTCACCGGCTCCGACGCCTCCCGTTTGTCCGGCGCCACGGTCGTCAGCGGCGGAGCCGCGTACCGCGCCGCCTCCACATCGTCGAACCCCACGACAGCGACGTCCCCCGGCACGCTCAGCCCCCGCTCCCGCAGGACGGCCAACGCTCCCTCCGCCATCGCGTCGGCGAAACAGAACACCGCGTCCGGCGGCTCGGCCAGATCGAGCAGCGTCCGCATCGCGGCGGCCCCGTCGGCCCTCCCGTACGCGGCCACGGCGGGCGCGAGCGTTTCGTCGTACCGCAGGCCCGCCGCCTCCAGAGCCTCCCGGTACCCCGCGAGCCGCGTCGCGGAAGTCGCCGCATACGGCACGGTCTGGCGTCCGATCACCGCGACCCGCCGGCGTCCCAGCGACAGCAACCGCGCTGTCGCCTCCCGGGCCGCGCAGGTGTTGTCGATGGTGATGTGCGGGCACGGCATCTCATGCACCCGCTCCCCGAGCAGCACCAACGGCAGCTCGGTCCCCGCCGCCCGCGCGGCCTCGCCGTCCAGTGCGAGGGGGCTGAGGATCACCCCGTCGACCAGGGGATCCGTACGGCCCAGGGCGATCTCCAGCTCGGCCTCCGCCCGGCCTCCGGTCGCCTCCACGAGGAGCGTGCAGCCGTGGCCGGCCGCCTCCCGCAGCAGATGTCCGGCGAGTTCGGCGAAGTACGGCATGGAGAGTTCGGGCACGGCGAGCAGGAGGACCCCGCTGCGGCCGGTGCGCAGCCGGCGCGCGGCCGTGTTGGGGCGGTAGCCCAGCTCCTCCACCGCGCGCAGTACCCGGGCGCGGGTGGCCTCCGAGAAACGCCCGGTGTCCCGGACCACGTTGGACACGGTCCGCATGGACACCCCGGCCCGCTCGGCCACCTCCTCGAGCCCGATCTCCGCACGCATCGGCCCACTTCAGGGGGAGAAACCCGGCCGCGGCCGAGGCCGACATGGAGCGTTCACACGCGGCGGGCGCAGCCCACCGGCCGTTCGCCGCCGAGCTGGACGTACAGGTCCGTCGATGCCGGGCACCGGTCCCGCGAGGTCACCGCCCGCACCACCGTGTACTGCGGTTTCCGCTTCCCCGAGCCGTCGCAGGCGGTCTCCCGGACCTGGCCGTGGCCCGAGCCGTAGACGCAGTCACCGACGATCGTGCGCGGTCCGCCGCCCCCACCGGGGTCGCCGGGGTGCGGCGGCTCCAGGTTGCGCATGCAGGCGTAGCCCTGCGGGATCGTTCCGTCACCGTCCACGTCGCCGTTCGTGCGCTGGGCGCTGATGTGCAGCACGAAGTCGGTGGTGGCCGGGCACGCGGGTCCGGCGGCGATCGTGCCGTCGTACCGGGCGACGACGCGGGCCGCCGCCCGTTCGCTGGTGCAGGGCACCTCGGTGAAACTGGCGGTCCCGAACGAGCTGCACTCGGCGACCGCGAGGAACCGCGCGCCGTACCCGGACATCGTCGGACTCGCCGTCGACCGCGCGCTGCCCGCCGGCTCCCCGGACGAGGACGGCAGGCACCCGGCCGACGACAGGGCGACGGCGAGCGTCACCAGCACCCCCGCGAAACGTCTGCTCCACATACCCACCCCCCTGCCAGCGTGGCCCGCGAGCACGGCCCATGCCAGCTGTGCGGGATGCTTTCCGCCCGTTGGGGGTGTTACGCCCGATCTGTTACGTACGTCTAGTACGTCAGCCCATGGCCGATCGGGTACAGCACCTGCGCCGGATCGTCCGCCCGCTGCACCGGCACCGGCAGTCTGCCGCGCGGCGCGACCTGCCCGGCGATCACCCGGGCCGCGGCCCGCAGTTCGACGTCCGTCCAGGAGTAGGACGCCAGGCAGGCCCGCACGGTGGGCAGTTGGGCGATGTCGTACGGGTTGCGCACGGCCACCGCCACCACCGGCCGGCCGGTCGCGACCAACTGCTCCACCAGCCGCTGCTGTCCGCTGCCCGCCGTCACGTTGTACGTCCCGACGACCACCGCGTCCACCCCCTGCGCCGCCACGACCGCCTCGTCGATCGTCGCCGCGGAGGGTGCCGTACCGGTGGCCAACACGGCCGTGGTGTGGCCGAGTTCGGCGAGGGCGGTGGCGAGTACGCCGGTGGGCGGGCCCGTCGTACCGGACGGGGAGGCCGGGTCGGCGCCCACCACCAGCACCCTGCCGTGCGTGCGGCGGGACAGCGGGAGCAGGCCGCCCTCGTTGACCAGCAGGGTGGTGGTGCGCTCGGCGATCCGGTCGGCGACGGCGAGGTGCCGGGCCGTGCCGACCACCCGGCCGACGTCCTTGGCGTTGACGTACGGCCGGTCGAGCAGCCCCAGCCGGGACTTCAGCCGCAGGATGCGCAGGATCGACTCGTCCAGCCGCGCCTCGGTCAGCTCCCCGTCCTGTACGGCCTTCAGGACGGCGTTCCAGGCCACGTCCAGGGTGGGCGGGTTGAGGAGCTGGTCGACCCCGGCCTTCAGGGCGAGCACGGGCACGCGGTCGTCGCCGTACTTGGTGCGCACCCCCTCCATGCCCAGCGAGTCGGTCACCACGACCCCGTCGTAGCCGAGTTCGCCGCGCAGGATGCCGGTGAGGACCGGGTGGGAGAGGGTCGCCGGGTCGCCGGAGTCGTCCAGCGCCGGGAACTGGATGTGCGCGGTCATGATCGAGTCGATGCCCGCCTCGACCGCCGCCCGGAACGGGACCGCGTCCAGCTTCTCCCACAGCTCCCGGCTGTGCGTGATGACCGGGAAGCCGGTGTGGCTGTCGACGGCGGTGTCGCCGTGCCCCGGGAAGTGCTTGGCGGTGGCCGCGACCCCGGCGTCCTGGTACCCCTGTGCCTCGGCGGCGACCAGCGCGCCGACCGCGTCCGGGTCGGCGCCGAAGGACCGTACGCCGATGATGGGGTTGGCCGGGTTCACGTTGACGTCGGCGTCGGGGGAGTAGTCCTGCCGGATTCCCATCGCCCGCAGCTCGGCGCCGGAGATCCGGCCGAGGGTACGGGCGTCGGCGCGGGAGCCGCCCGCCCCCATGGCCATCGCGCCCGGGAAGAGGGCGGCGGGCTCGCCGATCCGGCAGACGGCGCCGTGCTCCTGGTCGGTGGCGATGAGCACGGGGAGGCCGCGCGGCTGGCCCAGGGAGGCCTTCTGGATCCCGTTCGACAGTTCGGCGATCTGCCGCGGGTCCCGGGTGTTGTGCGCCCAGGTGAAGTAGATGATCCCGCCGACGCGGTACCTGGCGATCAGCTCGGCGGCCGTACGGACGCCGATCTCCTTGAGGTTGGCGTCGATGTCGGCCTGGTCGGGGGCGGTGGCGGAGTGGCCGTAGACCCGCATCACGAACAGCTGGCCGACCTTCTCCTCAAGGGTCATACGGGAGACGAGCAAGCGGAGCTTCTTGTCGGCGGTGTTCCCGCCGTCGGCGTGCTTGCCGTCGGAGCCGAAGGCGTACGCGCTGTTGCCGACGGTCAGTCCCGCGGTGACGCCCGCGGTCGCGGCGAGGACGGTGCGTCTGGAGGGCACGTGCGCTCCTTCCGGTGGAGAACCGGCTGAAGGAAACTTCCGTAGGCACACCAATATTCGGGAAGTTTCTTTCCGTCAAGGGAATGCACAGTAACCAGAAAGGGGCCGCCATCGGCGCATTGGAGGGGGCACGTCGATGGCGGCGGGCCGGCGGCCGTGGTGCGGCGGAGAGGGTGGGTCGACGATCGCAGCCAGCAGCGAGGGCCGACACCGCACCACGGAGACTCTTCCGACAGCCTGCGCATTGGACGGACGTGGGAGGGGGCGGGTTCCCGGGCGGGCGGGAATTTCCGGAAGTCGGGAGGGGGAGGACTGACGGGACGAATGTGACGAGCCGGCAGGAGCGCCCCGTCAGGGGCACGGGGCCGTGTCGATGTGCGGCTCCGCCGCCGCGTGGGCGCGATCGACTCCCACCGGCCCGCAGGTCGCCACCCCCTGTTCCATCCCTCGGAAGCACCCCCACCCGAAACCCCCGGCAGGCGATCATGACCGCATGCCCCTCGTCGCGATCCCCGGTTCCAAGTCCGTCACCGCCCGCGCCCTCTTCCTCGCGGCCGCCGCCGACGGAGTCACCACCCTCGTCCGCCCCCTGCGCTCCGACGACACCGAGGGCTTCGCCGAGGGCCTCATCCGGCTCGGCTACCGCGTCGGCCGTACCCCGGACACCTGGCAGGTGGACGGCCGCCCGCAGGGCCCCGCGCTGCCCGAGGCCGAGGTCCACTGCCGGGACGGCGCCACCACCGCCCGCTTCCTGCCCACCCTCGCCGCGGCCGGCCGCGGCAGCTACCGCTTCGACGCCTCCCCGCAGATGCGCCGCCGCCCCCTCGCCCCGCTCACCCGCGCCCTGCGCGACCTCGGTGTCGACCTGCGGCACGAGGAGGCGGAGGGCCACCACCCGCTGCGCATCGAGGCGGCCGGGGTGGAGGGCGGTGAGGTCACCCTCGACGCCGGGCAGTCCTCGCAGTACCTGACCGCCCTGCTCCTGCTCGGCCCGCTCACCCGCACGGGGCTGCGGATCCGGGTCACGGACCTGGTCTCCGCGCCGTACGTGGAGATCACGCTCGCGATGATGCGGTCCTTCGGGGTGGCGGTGGCGCGGGAGGGGGACACCTTCGTGGTGCCGCCCGGCGGCTACCGGGCCACCACCTACGCCGTCGAGCCCGACGCCTCCACCGCCAGTTACTTCTTCGCCGCGGCGGCCGTCACGGGCCGCGAGGTGACGGTCCCGGGGCTCGGGCGGGGGGCGCTCCAGGGCGACCTGGGTTTCGTCGACGTACTGCGCCGGATGGGCGCGGACGTGGAGATCGGCGCCGACCGGACGACCGTCCGCGGGACGGGCCGGCTCCGCGGTCTCACCGTGAACATGCGGGACATCTCCGACACCATGCCGACCCTCGCGGCGATCGCCCCGTTCGCGGACGGCCCGGTCCGGATCGAGGACGTGGCCAACACCCGGGTGAAGGAGTGCGACCGGCTGGACGCCTGCGCGGAGAACCTGCGCCGGCTGGGGATCGGGGTCGGCACCGGCGAGGACTGGATCGAGATCAGGCCCGGCACCCCCGCCCCGGCCGGGATCAAGACCTTCGGCGACCACCGCGTCGTCATGTCCTTCGCGGTGACCGGCCTGCGCACACCGGGGATCTCCTTCGACGACCCGGGGTGTGTGAAGAAGACGTTCCCGGGCTTCCACGAGGCCTTCGGGGAGCTGGCCGCCGGGTGGGGAATCCCGTACGACGGCGCGTGACCTCGGCGCCGTGACCCGGGCGCCGTGACCTGGGCGCGGGCGAGGGGTCTCGACGCGGGGTCTACCTCGCGCGGGGGCCGGTCGTCGCGCTCACGCCGACTCGTTGAGCAGGCGTGCCAGGTGGTCCCGGCCCGCCGTCAGCAGGCCGGGCAGCGGGGCCGCCGCCTCGTACCAGCGCTTCTCGTACTCCCAGCACAGCCAGCCGTCCCAGCCGTGCCGGGAGAGCACCTCGATGCACTCGGACAGGGGCAGGACCCCGGCGCCGAGCGGCAGCGGGGTGGTGTCCTCGGCCGAGGCGATGTCCTTGACCTGGACGTAGCCGAGGTACGGGGCGAGGGCCGCGTAGGTCTCGGCGGGCTGCTCGCCGCCCAGCCAGGTGTGCATGACGTCCCAGAGGGATCCGACCATGCGGTGGCCGACCGGGCCGAGGACGCGGATCGCGGCGGCGCCGGTGCGGTGCGAGTCGTGCGTCTCCAGCAGGACCCGGACACCGAGCGCGGAGGCGTCCTCGGCGACCGTGCCGAGCCGCCGGGCGGCGATCGCGTCGGACTCGGCGGCGGGCAGCGCCGGGTCGGCGCCGGGGAAGACACGGACGAAGGAGGCGCCCAAGTCGTGCGCCAGTTGCAGGAGTTGGCGCATCTCGTCGAGGACCGGGGCGTCCTCGCCGGGGTCCGCGACACGCGCGTACCCGGCGACGCCCAGGACCTCCACCCCGGCCGCCTTGAACTCGGCGGCCACATCCGCCCGCGCGGCCGGGCCGAGGCCGGGATGCACGGGCTCTTCCGGGTGGGCGCGCAGTTCGACGCCGTGGTAGCCGTGGGCGGTGGCGAGTGCCAGCACGTCCGACACCGGCAGACCGGGAACCCCGAGGGTGGAGAAGGCATACCTCATGTCCACCAACCTACTTCTCACTCACCGATTCCGTGCAGGTCCAGCCGCCAGTCCTGCCCGACCAGATCCTTGCCGAAGGAGCGGTGCGGTTTCTCGGCGGCGAGGACGAAGCCGTGCCGCTGGTAGATGCGGCGGGCGGCGGACAGGACGTCGTTGGTCCACAGCACCAGGTCCCGGTAGCCGACTCCGCGCGCGAAGTCGATCACGGCGGTGACCAGCCGGTCCCCGATGCCGAGCCCCCGGGCCTCCGGCTCGACGAGCAGCAGCCGCAGCCGTGCGGTGCCCGGGGCGTCGTCCCGTACGCACATCACGCACCCCATGGACCGCCCCGCCCGCTCGGCGATCCAGACCCGCTCCAGATGCGGGTCGTGGTCCGCGGCGTAGTCGGAGACGATCCGGGCCACCAGGCCTTCGTAGTCGGTGTTCCAGCCGTACTCGGCGGCATACAGGGCCGCGTTGCGCTGCACGATCCAGCCCAGGTCGCCCGGGTGCGGCTCGCGCAGTACGACCTCGCCGGCGCCGTCGGGGGTGTGCGCGTCGCCGAGGATCGTACGGATGGTGCGCATCGCCTCGGCGAGCCGTGGCCGCTCGCCGGGGTCGACGGCGCCCAGCAGCGAGCCGACCGTTTCCCGGGCCCGCTCGTCGAGCAGCCCGGCGGCGGACCGGCCGTCCGCGGTGAGCGACACGCGTCGGCGCCGCGGGTCTTTCTGCGAAGGTGCGCGCTCGATCAGCCCGGCCTCCTCGAACTTGTTGAGGATCCGGCTCAAGTACCCGGCGTCCAGCGCGAGATCGGCCCGCAGGTCGGCCGCGTCGGTGTCGGCGGAGTGCGCGAGCTCGTACAACACCCGGGCCTCGGTGAGGGTATAGGGGGCGTACAGGTGGCGGCCGTAGTCGAGGGCGCCGATGACGTTGGTGTAGAAGCGGTTGAAGGCACGGATGTCCTGGACGGTCATGGCTGGCCTCCGATGGTTGACTGAGTCAGAGATACCGCGCCTCCGAGGCTATCCCGTCGCCCCGCCCGGCCGGAAGGTGTCGGTCCGAACGGCGGTGCCGCAGGCTTTACTTGTCCTTTGGGCTGGGTTCGGTCCTGCTTTTGACTTCGTCGCGCCCGCGCCGTAGGTTTATACACGAACGTCACTAATGTCCGTTTCAACCTGGGACGTGACGTGGTCCGCCGGAGAGCCCGTGCGGTGCGGAGAACCGGCATCAAGGGCGGCGGACGCGCTCAGAGCTGCGCGCAGGCTCTGGAGTGCACGCAGGGCGGCTATGAAGCGGCCGCCGTAACACACCACACCCTCGGAGAGGGGTAATCATGCGCGCGCACACCACACGTATGAAGAGGGTCGCCATCGCTGCGATCTCGGCACCCATCCTGGCGCTCGCCGCCGGAGCCGGAGTCGCCAGCGCGGCCACCCACGCGGCACCTGACCACGTTGTCGCCTACCAGGACAACGGCGGTGGCGGAGGCCACGGCGGCGGTGGCGGAGGCCACGGCGGCGGTGGCGGCCACGGCGGCGGTGGCGGAGGCCACGGCGGCGGAGGCTGGGGCGGCGGCGGCCACGGCGGCGGCGGCTGGGGCGGCGGCGGCTGGGGCGGTGGCCACGGCGGCTGGGGCGGCTGGGGCGACGGCGACGGCTGGGGCGGCGGTGGCTGGGGTGGCGGTGGCTGGGACTGATTCGAGTCGCAGTGATTGACGCTCCCTGACAACAAAGGAATGGGTCCGGGTGTCCGGTCTTCGGACACCCGGACCCATGCGGCAAAACCCCCCGCCGGGCCCCCGGGCCCGGCGGCCGTGGAGGCGGTGACGGGATGAGGATCGTCTGTGTGGGCGGAGGCCCGGCCGGGCTGTACTTCTCGATCTCGGCGAAGCTGCGGGACGCCGGGCACGAGATCATCGTTCTGGAGGCGGACCCGCCCGAGGCCACCTACGGCTGGGGTGTCGTCTACTGGAGCGACCTGCTGGACATCCTGCACCGCAACGACCCCGAGAGCGCACGGGCGGTGAGCGCGGGCTCCGTGCTCTGGCAGCAGCAGGACATCCGCGTGCACGGCAACCGGTACGACGACACCGCGCACTTCGGCGGCTACGGCTACAGCATGGGCCGCGCGGCCCTCCTCGACGTCCTGGCCCGGCGCGCACGCTCCCTCGGCGTGGAGGTACGGCACGAGCGCCTCGCCGACCCCGCCGACCTGCCCGACGCCGACCTGATCCTGGCCGTCGACGGGGCGGGCAGCCGGATCCGGCAGAGCCGTGCCGAGCACTTCGGCCCGCGCATGGAGACCGGCCGAAATCCCTTCATCTGGCTCGGTACCGACCGGCAGTTCGACAGTTTCGTGTTCGCCTTCGAGGAGACCGAGGCGGGCTGGATCTGGTTCCACGCCTATCCGTCGTTCAAGGGGATCAGCACCTGCATCGTGGAGTGCTCCCCCGAGACCTGGCAGGGCCTCGGCCTCGACACGCTCGACGAGGACGACGCCGTTCCCCTGCTGGAGAAGATCTTCCACCGCGCCCTGGACGGCCACTCCCTGATCAGCAGGTCCCGCGGTGCGCCGGCGAAGTGGCAGCGGTTCACGCACATCACCAACGAGACCTGGGTCGACGGCAGCGACGGCCGGCCCGTCGTGCTGGCCGGCGACTCCGCGCACACCACCCACTTCACGCTGGGCTCCGGCACCCGGCTCGCCATGATCGACGCGATCGTGCTGGCCTACGCCCTGAAGGAGTTCCCCGATCCGCGGGTGGCGCTGCGCGAGTACGACACGCACCGCCGCGCGGAGTTGCACGCCGTGCAGGCGGCGGCGCGCACCAGCATGGCCTGGTTCGAGCAGCTCGACGACTACCTGGACCGCGACCCGGTCGACTTCGCCTACGCGATGGCGGTCCGGCAGGGCCGGCAGTCCCCCTGGCACTACCAGACCCACCTCGCCATGCAGCTGAAACCGGTACGCCAGGCCCGACGGGCCTACGACACGGGCAGGCGCTGGTACCAGGACCGCAAGAGGGGCGAGGCGCCGCTGCCACTGCTGGGGCGGTCCCTGCGGGGCGACCGCTGAGACCGGCGCGGGGGCCGGCCGCCGACCACACGCCGGCCCCCGCGCGAGCCCCCTGAGGAATCGTTCCTGCTGGGTGAGCGCCTCGCGATCCGCCTGCTCGGGCCCATGGCCACCCGCCGCAGGGCCACCACCCCGTCAGGCTCGCGGCCCACCTGCTCAGGCGCGCAATCCGCCTGTCCAGGCTCGCAATCCACCCGCCCGGGCCCACGGCCACCCGCCCTCAGGGTCGTCTTCACCCGCCGCCTCAGGCCGACGGCCCGGCTGTCTCGGGACCATGCCCGGCTCAGCCCCGCGGCACCCCCGAAGACCCCCGCACCATCAGCTCCCCCCGGACCGTCGCGATGCCCCCCGGCGGGGGTTCCTCACGGCCCATGGCGATGCGGCCGGCGCGGGCGCCCGCCTCGGCCAGCGGCAGCCGTACCGTCGTCAGCGACGGCACCGCGTCGATGCTGAACGGCAGGTCGTCGAAGCCGGCCACCGACACGTCCGCCGGGATCCGCAGCCCCGACTCCCGCAGCGCCGCGCACGCGCCCAGCGCCACCGAGTCGTTCGCGGCCACCACCGCCGTCAGCGACGGGTCGCGGCGCAGCAGTTCGAGCGTCGCCTCGTACCCCGCCCGCCGGTCGTAGCGCCCGTGCACGGTCCAGCGCGGGTCCTCCTCGATGCCCGCGTCGGCCAGCGCGGCCCGGTGGCCCTCCAGACGGTGCCGGGTGGTCGTCCGCTCCTCCGGGCCCGCGATGTAGCCCAACCGCCGGTGGCCGAGCCCGATGAGGTGCTCGGTCAGCTGCCGGCCGCCGCCGCGGTTGTCGAAGGTCAGGGCCACCGCGTCGGTCTCCGGCGCCGGCGGCCGCCCGCACAGCACCACCCGGGTCCCCGCGTCGGCCAGCTTGCGCAGTTTCGACGCCACCGCCGCCGCGTGCGGCGCGTTCTCCATCGCGCCGCCGGTCAGGATCACCGCCGCCGCCCGCTGCCGTTGCAGCAGGGTCAGATAGGTCAGTTCCCGCTCCGGTGACCCACCGGTGTTGCAGACCACCGCCAGCCGCTCGCCGCCGGCGCGCCCGCCCGGGCCGCCGATCTCCGCCTGGATCGCGCTCGCCATGATCCCGAAGAACGGGTCGGCGATGTCGTTGACGAGGATGCCGACCAGGTCGGAGGTGGCCGCCGCGAGCGCGCTCGCCGGCCCGTTGAGGACGTAGTCCAGCTCGTCCACCGCCCGCAGCACCCGCTCCCGCGTGGACGCCGCCACGGGGTAGTTGCCGTTCAGTACGCGCGACACCGTCGCGGGCGAGACCTGGGCGCGGGCCGCCACGTCCGCCAGGGTCACCGTCATCTCGTCGTCCTCCGGTCGCGCGTCTCTTGGTACGCCGTCGTACACAGCCTGATCAAAGGAAGCCCCCTTGCCGTGCAGACCATAAGGCCATTCACTCCAGTTGTTCGCCCCCTCGAACAACTCGACCCCATCACGGTCTTGTACAGACCAGTGGTCAAAGGCTAGCTTCAGACCGTATAGAAAGCGCTTGCTGCGTTCTTGAGACGCATGTGGACGAAGGGAATCACGTGACACGCAAGACGGTGCGTATCGCCATGAACGGCGTGACCGGGCGCATGGGCTACCGCCAGCACCTCGTCCGCTCGATCCTCGCGCTGCGCGAGCAGGGCGGTCTCGACCTCGGCGACGGCACCGTGCTGTGGCCGGAACCGATCCTCGTCGGGCGCCGGGAGTACGCGCTCCGCGACATCGCCGACCGGCACGGCCTGTCCGAAGAGCACATCTCCACCGACCTGGAGTCCGTGCTCGCCGACCCGACCGTGGACCTCTACTTCGACTCCCAGGTCACCTCCGCCCGCGAGGAGGCCCTCCGGCAGGCCATCGCCGCCGGAAAGCACATCTACACCGAGAAGCCGACGGCGACCGGCCTGGAGGGCGCCCTGGAGCTGGCCCGGCTGGCGGACGCGAAGGGCATCAAGCACGGCGTCGTCCAGGACAAGATCTTCCTGCCCGGCCTGCTGAAGCTGAAGCGGCTCATCGACGGCGGCTTCTTCGGCCGGATCCTGTCGGTCCGCGGCGAGTTCGGCTACTGGGTCTTCGAGGGCGACTGGCAGTCCGCGCAGCGCCCGTCCTGGAACTACCGCGCGGAGGACGGCGGCGGCATCGTCGTCGACATGTTCCCGCACTGGGAGTACGTGCTGCACGAGCTGTTCGGCCGGGTGAAGTCCGTGCAGGCCCTCACCGCCACCCACATCCCGCAGCGCTGGGACGAGAACGGCAAGCCCTACGACGCCACCGCCGACGACGCCGCCTACGGCATCTTCGAACTCGACGGCGGCGCCATCGCCCAGATCAACTCCTCCTGGGCGGTCCGCGTCAACCGCGACGAACTGGTCGAGTTCCAGGTCGACGGCACCGAGGGCTCGGCGGTCGCCGGGCTGCGCAACTGCCGCGCCCAGCACCGCAGCGCGACCCCCAAGCCGGTATGGAACCCGGACATCCCGGCCACCGAGGTCTTCCGCGACCAGTGGCAGGAGGTCCCGGACAACGGCGAGTTCGACAACGGCTTCAAGGCCCAGTGGGAGCTCTTCCTCAAGCACGTCTACGCCGACGCCCCCTACCACTGGGACCTGCTGGCCGGCGCCCGCGGCGTGCAGCTCGCCGAGCTGGGCCTCAAGTCCTCGGCGGAGGGCCGCCGTATCGACGTACCGGAGATCTCCCTGTGACCATCCAGCTCCCGGGCTCCGACGGGGCGCTGCGGACCTACGAGCCGCGCACCGAGCCGCTCGCCGTCACCCCCGGCACCCCCTTCACCTCCCGTACGGTCTTCTCGGCGGCCCACGTCGTCGCCGACCCGTTCGCCGACGTCTCCCCGGACTCGCCCGCCGCCGTCGACTGGGACGCCACCCTCGCCTTCCGCCGCCACCTGTGGTCGCACGGCCTGGGCGTCGCCGAGGCGATGGACACCGCCCAGCGCGGCATGGGCCTGGACTGGGCGGGCGCGGCCGAGCTGATCCGCCGCAGCGCCGCCGAGGCGAAGGCGGTCGGCGGCCGGATCGCCTGCGGGGTCGGTACCGACCAGATCACCGGCGGCACGCTCGCCGAGATCCGGGCCGCGTACGAGGAGCAGCTGGCGCTCGTCGAGGAGTCGGGCGCCCAGGCGATCCTGATGGCCTCCCGGGCGCTGGCCGCGACCGCCGCCGGCCCCGAGGACTACCTGGAGGTCTACGGCCACCTCCTGCGCCAGGCCGCCGAGCCGGTGGTCCTGCACTGGCTCGGCCCGATGTTCGACCCGGCCCTGGCGGGCTACTGGGGGTCGGCCGACCTGGACGCGGCGACCGAGGTGTTTCTGGAGGTCATCGCCGCCCACCCCGACAAGGTCGACGGCATCAAGGTCTCCCTGCTGGACGCGCAGCGGGAGGTCGACCTCAGGCGGCGGCTGCCGCAGGGCGTCCGCTGCTACACCGGCGACGACTTCAACTACCCGGAGCTGATCGCCGGCGACGAGCAGGGTTTCAGCCACGCCCTGCTCGGTGTCTTCGACCCGCTGGGACCGCTGGCGGCGCAGGCGGTACGGATCCTGGACACGGGCGACACGGCGGGCTTCCGCGCGCTGCTCGACCCGACCGTGGAACTCTCCCGCCACCTCTTCCAGACCCCCACCCGCTTCTACAAGACGGGCGTGGTGTTCCTGGCCTGGCTCGCCGGCCACCAGACACACTTCACCATGGTCGGCGGCCTGCAGTCGGCCCGTTCCCTGCCGCACTTCGCCCGCGCCTACGAACTCGCCGACGGTCTGGGCCTGTTCCCCGACCCGAAGCTGGCCGAGGACCGGATGAAGACCCTCCTCGCCCTGTACGGAGTGACCCGGTGACCGGCGACCTGTCCCGCTTCTCGATCAACCAGATGACGGTGAAGCAACTGTCGCTGCCCGAACTGGCCGACGCCTGCCTGGAACTGGGCGTGCCCGCTGTCGGTCTGTGGCGGGAGCCGGTGCGGGCCTACGGCGTGGAGGCGGCCGCCAAGCTGGTCCGCGAGGCGGGCCTGACGGTCACCACCCTGTGCCGGGGCGGCTTCCTCACGGCGATCGACCCCGAGGCGCGGGCGGCGGCCCTCGCCGACAACCGGCGGGCGGTCGAGGAGGCGGCGGCCCTCGGCACGGACACCCTGGTCCTGGTCTCCGGCGGCCTGCCGGCGGGCTCCCGGGACCTGCACGGGGCACGGGAGCGGATCGCGGACGCGCTGGGGGAGCTGGGCCCGTACGCGGAGCGGCACGGGGTCCGGCTGGCGATCGAGGCGCTGCACCCGATGTACGCCTCCGACCGCTGCGTGGTCTCCACCCTCACCCAGGCCCTGGACCTCGCCGAACGCTTCCCCGCCCACCAGGTCGGCGTCACCGTGGACACGTACCACATCTGGTGGGACGACCAGGCGCCCGCGCAGATCGCCCGGGCCGGCGCGGGCGGCCGTATCCACACCTTCCAACTCGCCGACTGGACCACCCCGTTGCCCGAGGGCGTGCTCAACGGCCGCGGCCAGATCGGCGACGGCGCGATCGACATGCGGGAGTGGAAGGGGTACGTGGAGGCGGCCGGCTACACCGGTGCCATCGAGGTCGAGCTGTTCAACGACGGGTTGTGGGCCAGGGACGGCCGCGAGGTGCTCGCGGAGACGGCGAACCGGTTCGTGGAGCAGGTGATCCGATAGCCGCGACCGCTCGAGGAGACCTGTGTGGAGCCTTCTTCACACAGGTCTTTTTTATATTCCCTGCTCAGTGCGAACGGTCGCCTGTATTTGCTGTGGTTCACCTGTCAGTTCGAGTTTTTCGCATTCGCTCGGAACCGTGTCCTGCCTGGTCGTGTCTATAGGGTTTGAGTCAGCCGCAAGGGCGAGCAAAGGGCTCGGAATTGCGGTTGGAAAAGGCAATTGAAAACCAAGGAGTTCCCTGTGAACATGCGTATCGCCACCGTTGCCGCGGCCTCCGCCGCACTCGTCGCCGCCGGTGCCACCGCCGCCGTCGCCGCGCCCGCCCCGGCTCCCGCCCTCACCATCAAGGCGAGCGCCACCAGCATCAGGCTGGGCGACGTCGTCACCTTCTCCGGCAAGGCCACCGGCCTCAAGGCGGGCAGCAAGGTGACCCTCCAGGTCAAGGACGGCCGGAAGTGGGTCTCGCTGCCCGCGACCACGAAGGTGAACAAGGGCGCCTACAAGGTGGGCGACAAGTTCGAGAAGAAGGGCGTCGAGGTCCTGCGCGTCAAGGACGGCGGCACGGTCTCAAAGAACGTGTCCGTCACGGTCCGCTGAATTCACCCACGGCGCACCGGCCACGCCGGTGACACCCGAGTCGGTTTCCCCTGACCGACGACCCTGAGATCCTGCCCCACCCCGTCCGATCCGGGGTGGGGCAGGTGTCGTTGGGGCGCGTCCGCCGAATCCTATGGATTCTATGGACCACCTGTCTTCGCGGCTTCCTTGGATTGTCCTTGATTGACGCGCTCACGGCAGCCAGGGGCGCCGCCCGCGGCCCGGGCCGTCGCCGCCGACGGTCCGGGGAAGAAAATCTTGGAACGGCGTACAACCCTTCCCCCACCCTGCCGGTCTTCTTGCTGTCAGGACTTTCGGAGGGGGATCCGGGGGGATCGCGGGGGTTCTGATGCGGAGGGGGTAAGCCGAGGGGGTTCGATCGACGGATCGGGCCCCCTCGAAGCATGCCCGGCCTCTCCAGGGGCGTCCGGCCGGTTCCTGTGTTGTCTGTGAGTGCCGCGTGCCCCAGGCTGCTGCTGAGCGGGACAACTGTTCGACTCGGGGGGCGGCTCTCGTGCTGCGTATTCACTTCACGCCTCAGGACCTGGCCCGCGTCCGGGTGGCGAGTGCCCCCGACCCGCTCTGGGAGATCACCTGCAGCCTGCACCGGTTACAGACCTCGCAGGGCCGCTGGGCGTACGCCGACTGGTACCGGGAGACCCGCGTCACCCTGGTGGGGACCCAGCTCGGCGCGGCCGTCCGGCGGCTGCTGGTCCCGGTGCTGCCCCGGGCCCGTTACCTGCCCGACTTCCTCACCCCGCACGCTTCCGCCGACGGCCTGGACCGCGGGCTCGCGGCGATCGTCGACACCCCGCCCGACCGGGTCGCCCTCGAGATACGGACCCTGGACCGGATCACCGGCGCCCCCGACTGGGCGCCCCGGCTGCGGGAACGCGAGGCCCGCGCGGACCTCACCGGACTGCTGCGCGCCTACCACGAAGCGGTCATCGCGCCCCACGAGAGCCGCATTCACGCCACGATCGCCGCGGAGCGCGCCCTGCGCGGCCGGGACGCCCTCGCGACCGGGCTCGACGGACTGCTCGCCGGGCTGTCACCCGCCGTCCGCTGGCAGCCGCCGGTCCTCCACGTCGACTACGTCGAGGACCGGGACCTGCGCCTCGACGGCCGCGGACTGCGCCTGATCCCCTCCTACTTCTGCTGGCAGTCACCGATCTCGATGGCCGACGACACCCTTCAGCCGGTGCTGGTCTACCCCGTGCACGGCCTCCGTGCGCCCGCCCCCGAACGCCCGCCCGAGGTCTCGCTCGCCGCGCTGCTCGGCCGTACCCGCGCGGCCGCGCTGCGGTCCCTCGCACTGGGGGCGACCACCTCCGAACTGGCCGGGGTCCTGGGCGTGTCGGTGCCCACCGCCTCCCACCACACCACCGTGCTGCGCGACGCCGGCCTGGTCTTCAGCCACCGCCACCACAACACGGTGCTGCACACCCTCACGCCACTCGGCGCCGCGCTGCTCAGACCGACGAGCAACGCCGGGGCGTCAGCCGAGTGAGCCCCGGGCGTCCTGGCGGAGCAGGGCCGCGGCCCGCCGCAGGGCCTGCTGCCGGTGCCGCCAGACCTGCTCCAGGCGGGCCCGGGTCCGTGCGGGCTGCTGTCGCAGGAAGACTTCACGCTGGTCGGCGCCCGTGCGGCGCAGGCCGCTCACGCCGTCGCAGTGCTGATCGGCCGTCGCGGCGGCGCGCTGCTCCCGTGCCAGCTTCGAGGCGCTCGCTCCCCTGACGGCCTCGGCCCGCAGCGACTCGATCAGCGCGGCGGGCGTCTTCGCCGGCCGGCCGGCGTCGGCCATGCAGCGCTGCCAGCGCCCCAGGGCCTTCTGGTAGGCGGGGGCGGTGGCCAGGTACCGCTGGAGGAGCTGATCGACGTCCTGCGGTACGAGGGTGTCCTCCAGGGCGGCCCGCACGGTGCCGTACAACTCGGCCCGCGCCTCGGCCGTGCAGCCGCCCGTGGCGTAGGTCCCGCTCGCCCCGCTGGGCAGGGTCAGCGGCGCCGACTGGTCGGCCGGCCCGTCGAGTGCGGCGGAGTAACGGGTCTGTGCGGTGGCGGACAGGGAGCGGACGTACCGGTCCTGGGCCGTGGGGCCGTTGTTCATGCCGCCCAGCGCCGTGGAGACGCCGTAGCCGGGTGCCGAGCGGGAACCGATGGACTCGGCCGTGGTCGCCCCGGCGGGCGGTCGCGGGCCCGCGCTCGTGACCAGGAAGCGCAGTCCCCGGTCGCGCATGCAGCGCTGGGTGAGGATCTGAGAGGCGCCGAAGAGCTGCCAGCGCTGACGCAGCGCGGTGGCGTCGTTGGTGAGGACGGCGGCGGCGTGACCGGACTCCCGCGCCGCCGGTGCCGCCTCGGCCGAGGCGGCCGTGCCCGGTCCGGTGCACGCGGTCGCGGCCGTGCAGACCAGGGTCACGACGAGGATCAGCAGGGGCAGCAGGCGTGTCGGTGCGTGCCCGGCACGGCGGTGCGGGAGCTCTGTCATGGGTGATCGCCCGTCATCCAGTTGCCTCAGAGGGCCCGGTCAGCAGTTGGAGGTCCAGAAGTTGCTGCTGATCGAGTCGTTGAAGCCGGTCGAGGTGTCGGGCCAGACGAGGTTCGCGAAGTTGCTGTTGGACCAGCCCTTGGGCAGGCAGGCGGACAGCCCGGAGTAGTTGATGTCGCGCCACACCTCGACACCCAGGCCGCTCGTCCCGTGGTTGTACCCCGAGGAGGCGCAGTCGCTCCATGTCCCGGTGGAGCAGGTGGAGTGCGAGTAGGCGCCCCAGTTGGTGTTGGCGCCGGAGAACTTGCCCGGCCCGTCGCCGTAGCCCGAGTTGACCCAGAAACAGAAGTAGGTGCTCGGGCAGTCCCCGATGGCCTGCGGGGAGACCGCGGCGGAGGCGGTCGTCCCGTGTACCGCCTGCGGGGCGGCGGCGGCCGGCTTGGCGGCCGGGGCGGCGGAGTGCCCGTCGGCGGCGGCCGCGCTGCCGGGAAGGGTGAGGCCGATGAAGGCGGCCAGGGCGGTGGCGGCGAGCGCCGCGGCTAAACGGAAGGATCTCATGTGAATTCCCTCTTTCTGGAGCTTTCTGGAACCGTTCGTCCGTGATGAGCGATATTGCCAACCGGGGCACGGGGTGGCCATCACGTTTCACGGGGATGAAAAGTCGCAGGTAGAGAGAGGGAATTCAGCGATCCGTATGCACATCGTTCTCCGGCAGGGACCGCTAGAAGAACACCCCGCACCGCAGCAGCACGTTCGCGTACGGCCGGGCCTCGCCCGTGCGGACCACCAGGTGGGCGCCCCCCGACAGCTCCTTCAGCCGCTCGTGCGGGACCAGGGCCAGGTCGGGGAAGTGCCCGTCCAGCAGCGCGGCCGCGGCCGGATTGGCCCCGCGTATCTCGGTCGCCGCCGTCGCGCCCTCCACGACCAGCTCGGCCAGCAGCCCCTCCAGCACCTCGGCGAAGGACGGCACCCCGGCCCGGAAGGCCAGGTCCACGACCCGCGGCCCCTTCGGGATCGGCATCCCGGCATCGCAGACCAGCACCCGGTGCCCGTGCCCCAACTCGGCGAGCGCACCGGAGAGATGCCGGTTGAGGATCCCCGTCTTCTTCACAGCGCCTCGCCTCGCTCACCGATTCCGGGCACGCTGTCCGACCCCCGGCCGGGGCTCCGGCCCGCGGCGGAGCCGCTGTCGGATACCGCGCCCTGCGGGACAGCACAGCTCAGCGCCTCGACCTCCGCCGCCGTCGGGTACGAGTCCTGCGCGCCCCGCTTCGTCACCGCCGCCGCCCCGACCCGGGCCGCGAACACGGCCGCCGCCACCAGCGACGCGCCCGCTCCGAGCCGTACCGCCAGGGCCGCGGTGAACGCGTCCCCGGCACCCGTGGTGTCCACCGCGTCCACCTTCACGGACGGGACGGACTCGACCCCGTGCGCGTCGGCGACCAGCGCGCCCGCCGCGCCCAGCGTCACCACCACCGACTTCGGGCCCCTGGCGAGCAGGAGCCGCGCCCAGTCGGCCGGTTCCTCGCTCACGCACGCCTCGCCGAGGAGCACCTTCGCCTCGTGCTCGTTCACGATCAACGGGTCGCAGCCCGCGAGGACCTCACCCGGAAGGGGCCGCGGCGGGGACGGGTTGAGCACGAACCGGCTGCCGGGAGCCAGGTTCCGTACCACCTCCACCACCGTCTCCAGCGGGATCTCCAGCTGTGCGGAGACCACCCGGGAGGTGTGCAGGAGGCCGGCCGCGGCCCGTACGTCCGCCGGTGCGAGCCGGCCGTTCGCGCCTGGCGAGACCACGATGCTGTTGTCGCCGGAGGGGTCCACGGTGATCAGCGCGACGCCCGTCGGCGCCCCGCCCGCCAGCACGCCCACCGTGTCCACCCCGGCGGCCCGCTGCGAGTCGAGCAGCAGCCTGCCGTGCGCGTCGTCGCCGACCCGGGCCAGCAGGGCGGTGCGGGCGCCGAGCCGGGCTGCCGCGACCGCCTGGTTGGCGCCCTTGCCGCCGGGGTGCGTGGCGAGGTCGCCGCCGAGCACGGTCTCACCGGCGGCCGGCCGCCGGTCGACCCCGATCACCAGGTCGGCGTTGGCCGATCCCACGACCAGGAGGTCGTAGTCGTACATGAAGGGACTCCCTAAGAGAACGAGTTGAGGCGGCCGGGCTCGACAGGTGTCGCCCGGCCGCCTCCTTGGTACCTCAGCCCGTGAACCCGGCCACGTTCTCCTTCGTGACCACCTTCACCGGCACCTTGATCGTCGACTCGACCTTCTTGTCCTGGATCGCCTTCAGCGCGTTGTCCACGGCGATCTTCCCGAGCTGGCTCGGCTGCTGGGCGACCGACGCGTACAGCGTGCCGTTCTTGACCGCGGTCAGACCGTCCGGGGTGCCGTCGAAGCCGACCACGGACACCGACGTACCGGCCTTGGAGCCCAGCGCCTTGATCGCGCCGAGGGCCATCTCGTCGTTGGCGGCGATGACGCCCTGGACGTCGGGGTGGGCCTGGAGCAGGTTCGACATCACGTCGAGGCCCTTGGTGCGGTCGAAGTCGGCCGGCTGCTGGGCCACCACCTGGATCTCGGGGTAGGCCTTGAGGCCGTTCGCGAAGCCCTGGGCGCGCTCGCGGGCGGCGGAGGTGCCGGCCTGGCCCTGCAGGATCACGATCTTGCCGTGACCGCCGAGCTTCTCGGCGATCGTCTTGGCGGACAGCTCACCGCCCGCGACGTTGTCGGAGGCCACCAGGGCGTCGGTCTTGGCGTTGTTGACGCCCCGGTCGACGGCGACGACCGGGATGCCCGCCTTGTCGGCGGCCTTCACGGAGTTGCTCGCCGCGTCCGAGTCCACCGGGTTGACAATGATCGCGCCCAGTCCCGAACTGGTGAAGTTCTGGAGCTGGTTGGCCTGCTGCGAGGCGTCGTTCTGGGCGTCCGTGACGGTCAGGTCCACGCCCAGCTTCTTCGCCTCGGCCTGGGCACCGGACCGGATCTGCACGAAGAACGGGTTGTTCAGGGTGGACAGGGACAGGCCCATCTTCGGGTTGCCGGAGGAGGAGCCGGTGTGCAGCAGGGAGGTCGCGGCGACGAGTCCGACGGTGACGACGGCCGCGAGCGCGTACGTCCCCGCCTGCTTGCCCTTGTTGCCCCCGGTACCGGCGGCCACCGGGGTCGCCCCGGCCTTGCGGCGCACGGTGTCGAGGAGCACGGCGAGCGCGATGACGACGCCGATCACGACCTGCTGCCAGAACGCGGAGACGTTCAGCAGGTTGAGGCCGTTGCGCAGCACCGCCAGGATCAGCGCGCCGATGAGCGTGCCGGACGCCTTGCCGGTGCCGCCGGCCAGCGACGCGCCGCCGATCACCACCGCCGCGATGGCGTCCAGTTCGTAGCCGTTGGCGGCCTGCGGCTGCGCCGAGGAGAGCCGGGCGGCCAGCACGATGCCGGCGACGGCCGCGAACAGCCCGGACAGCGCGTAGATGGCGAGCTTCTGCTTGTTCACCCGCAGCCCGGAGAGCCGGGCGGCCTCCTCGTTGCCGCCGATCGCGTACATCGAGCGCCCGATGTACGTCCGGCCGAGGACGAAGGCCGCGATCAGCCCCATGAGGACCATGACGAGGACCGGCACCGGCAGCCAGCCGCCCAGCGTGTCACCGAGGTGCGAGACCGAGTCGGGGAAGGCGATGGGGGAGCCGTCGGAGATCACCAGCGAGAGGCCGCGGGCCACCGACAGCATGGCGAGCGTCGCGATGAACGGCGGCAGCTTGCCGTACGCGATGAGGAAGCCGTTGACGAGTCCGGCGACGATGCCGGTGGCGACGGCCAGCAGGACGGCCAGGAACACCGGCACCCCGTGCGAGGTGGCGCTCCACGCCAGCATGGTGGCCGACAGGGCCGCCACCGAGCCGACCGACAGGTCGATGCCCGCCGCGACGATCACGAAGGTCGCGCCGAAGGCGAGGATGGCCGTCACGGCCGCCTGGACGCCGACGTTCAGCAGGTTGTCGGTGGTGAGGAAGTCCCCCGACAGCGCCGACATGGCGATGACGAGGACGATCAGCGCGGTGAGCGCGCCGTTGTCGAGGAGCAGCCGGCGCACGCCGGAGACGCCACTGGCGCCCGCGTTCCCGCTCTTGAGCGTGTCAGTGGCCACGTCCGGCCTCCTTGTCGGTTGCGGTGGTGGGGGTGCTGACGGCGAGTGCCATCACGGAGTCCTGGGTGGCCTGGTCGGCGGAGAGTTCGCCCGCGATCCGGCCCTGGGCCATCACCAGCACCCGGTCGCTCATCCCGAGGACCTCGGGCAGATCGCTGGAGATCATCAGTACGGCGGCTCCGGCGGCCGTCAGCTCGTTGATCAGCTGGTAAATCTCGACCTTGGCGCCGACGTCGATACCGCGCGTCGGCTCGTCGAGGATCAGCACCTTGGTCTCGGCGAGGAGCCACTTGCCGATGACGACCTTCTGCTGGTTGCCGCCGGAGAGCGTGCGCACGTGCTGACCGAGCCCGGCCATCCGCACGCCCAACTGCCCGGCGATCCGCTCGGCGGCGACATGCTGCGCCTTGAGGTCGACGATCCCGGCCCGGGTCGCCCGGCGCAGGGTCACCAGGCCGAAGTTCTCCTCGACGGAGGCGTCGAGGACCAGCCCCTGCCCCTTGCGGTCCTCGGGGACGAGCCCGATCCCGGCGGCCAGCGCCGCGTTGACGTCGTGCCGCTTCAGCGCCGTACCGGAGACCTGCACGGCCCCCTTGTCGTACGGATCGGCGCCGAACACGGCCCGCACGACCTCGGTGCGACCGGCACCGACCAGTCCCGCGATGCCGACGACCTCACCGGCGTGCACCTGGAAGCTCACGTCGTGGAAGACCCCGTCCCGGGTCAGCCCTTGGACGGACAGCAGCGCGGCACCGGCCTCGGCCCGCTCGCGCGGATACTGCTGCTCGATGGACCGCCCGACCATGAGCCGTACCAGCTCGTCCTGCGGGGTGTCGGCGGCCACCTGCCCGACCGACTTCCCGTCCCGGATGACGGTCACCCGGTCCCCGATCGCGGCGATCTCCTCCAGGTGATGGGTGATGAAGACGATCCCGACCCCGTCCTCGCGCAGCTGCCGCACGATCGCGAAGAGCTTGTCGACCTCCTCCGAGGTCAGCACGGCGGTCGGCTCGTCCATGATGAGCACGCGCGCGTCCAGGCTGAGCGCCTTGGCGATCTCGACCATCTGGAGGCGGGCGATACCGAGATCACGCACCCGCGCGCGGGGCGGCACATTCACCCCGACCCGCTTGAGCAGGACCTCGGCGTCGGCCTCCATCCGCTTCCGGTCGATCATCCCGAGGCGGCGCGGCTGCCGGCCCAGGAAGATGTTCTCGGCGACCGTGAGATCGGGTACGAGGTTGAACTCCTGGTAGATGGTGGCGATCCCGAGGCGCTCGGAGTCCTGCGCACCATGGATGCGCACCTCCTCGCCACCGGCCAGGATCCGCCCTTCGTCGGGCGTGTAGGCGCCGGAGAGCATCTTGATGAGGGTGCTCTTGCCGGCGCCGTTCTCACCGAGGAGTACGTGCACCTCGCCCCGGCGCAGATCGAAGTCGACGCCGTCGAGCGCGACCACTCCGGGGAAGGACTTTCGTATGCCCTCGATACGCAGCAACTCGTCCGGGTCGCTCACGATGTGCTCCTTTGCACAGGGGTCTGGTTCGCGCCACGGTTCGCGTCGCGGTTCCCGTCGGGGTTGGCGCCGCAGGAGCGGCGCACGACGAGCCGGGCGGGGAGGGTGACGGACTGCGGAGGCCGCCCCTCGATACGGTCGATCAGCGCGCGTACGGCGGCACGCCCCAGCTCACCGGTCGGCTGGGCGATCGCCGTGACCGGCGGATCGGTGTGCACGAACCACCGGATGTCGTCGAACGCGGCGAGCGCGATGTCGTCCGGCACCCGCAGGCCACGCGCGCGTACGGCGTCGAGTGCGCCGAGCGCCATCAGGTTGTCGGCGGCGAAGACGACCTCGGGCGGCTCGGGCAGGTCGAGGAAGCCCTCGGTGGCCCGCCGCCCGCTCTCGGCCTGGAAGTCGCCCTGGCCTATGTAGGCGTCGGGGAGCGGGACGCCGTACTCGGCGAGCGCCTCCCGGAAGGCCTGCACACGCTCACTGCCGGTGGTGGTGGCCGCGGGGCCCGCGATGATCGCGAGCCGCCGGTGCCCGAGCCCGTGCAGATGGGCGACGAGATCCCGGATGGCGGCGTGTCCGTCGGCCCGTACGACTGGCACGTCGACGCCCGGGATCCACCGGTCGACGAACACCATCGGCGTCCCGCCGCGCGCCGCCTCCAGCATCAACGGCGAGCCGCCGTCGGTGGGGGAGACGAGCAGCCCGTCGATACGGCGGTCGAGCAGCGTCCGCACGTGGTGATCCTGCAGCTCCGGCCGCTCGTCGGCGTTGCCGATGATCACGCTGTAGCCGTGCGCGCGGGCCTCTTCCTCGACCGAGCGGGCCAGTTCCGTGAAGTACGGGTTGAGTACGTCGCTGATGACCAGGCCGAGGGTGCGGGTCTGGTCGGTGCGCAGGGAACGGGCGACGGCGTTCGGGCGGTAGCCCAGCGCCTCGACGGCGGCCAGCACGCGGGTACGGGCGTCGGCGCTGACCGACGGATGGTCGTTCAGGACACGGGACACCGTGGCGACGGAAACGCCCGCCGCGGCGGCCACGTCCTTGATACTCGCCATCGCCGCTCCACCTCCTCGTGGAACTCATGGAATCGATTACATGCACTGCGTACCGAGGATTGGAATCGATTACACGGCGGCGAGGCAAGGGGTGGGAGCTGGCCGAAACCGAATCGTGACTCTGGCCGGTCCGGCGTGCCGGCGCCCCGTGGGCAAGCCCACGGGGCGGGGCCGGAGGGCGCGGGTCCGGTTCTGCCCGACGGCCGTCGGGCAGAACCGCCCGACGGCCGTCGGCGTACGGCCGTGCGCGCCATCCTCGGCTCGGGTGGCTCGGGTGGCTCGGGTGGCTCGGGTGGCTCGGGTGGCTCGGGTGGCTCGGGTGGCTCGGGTGGCTCGGGTGGCTCGGGTGGCCCGGGTGGCCCGGTGGCTCGGGTGGCTCGGGTGGCCCGGGTGGCTCGGGCGGCCCGGTGGCTCGGGCGGCTCTGTGGCTCCGGTGGGCGCCCGCTTCGGCTCCCGTCAGCCGATGCGGGTTCCCGTGCCGCTGACGCGGACGCGCGGGTCGCCCGCGTGCAGCGTCACCGTGAGTTCGCCGGGGCGGCCCAGGTCCTCGCCCTGGTGCAGGGTGAGGACGGCGTCCTCGGCGACCAGGCCCAGCGCACGGGCGTAGGCACCGAACGCGGCGGCCGCGGCACCGGTCGCCGGGTCCTCGACGACGCCCCCGACGGGGAACGGGTCGCGGACGTGGAAGACGGTGGCCGACTCCCGCCACACCAACTGCACCGTGGTCAGGTCCAGGCGGTGCATCAGCGCTTCCAGGCGCGCGAAGTCGTACGCGAGATCCGCGAGGCGCGCCCGGGTCGCCGCCGCGAGCACGAGATGGCGGGCACCGGCGAACGCGATCCGGGGCGGGAACGCCGGGTCGAGATCGGCGGCCGGCCAGCCGAGCGCGGCGAGCGCCTCCGCGAGGTCGGCGTCGGCGACCTCCTCGACGTGCGGCTCGACGCTGGTGAGGGTGGCCGTGACCGTCCCGCCCTCCTCGCTCACCGCGACCGGCACGGTTCCGGCGGGCGTCGCGAACACCAGCTCCCCGGGGCCGATCCGTTCGGCGAGTGCGATCGCGGTCGCGATGGTGGCGTGCCCGCAGAACGGCACCTCGGCCTTCGGGCTGAAGTAACGGATGGTGTACGCCCGTTGCCCGTCGCCGCCGAGGCCCTCCGGGGGCGCGGTCAGGAACGCGGACTCCGAGTACCCGAGGTCGGCGGCGATCGCCAGCATGCCGGCGTCGTCCAGGCCATTGGCGTCCAGTACGACACCGGCGGGGTTCCCGCCCTCGGGGCGGCCGGAGAAGGCGGTGTATCGCAGTACCTCGGGGTGCGGCGCATTCGTCGTCATGACCTCGCAACACGGCGCGGCCGCACGGCTATTCCGGCGACGACTGGCAGATCCGTGCCACCGAGGAGACGCGTTTCCGCACGTGGGAGCGCCACTCGTGGGCACGGATCCTCCTTTCCCCGAACCAGCTGGGCTGGTGGCGGTGGCTTACATCGGCTTCGGCTTGAAGACCGCGAAGGTCGCGCCCTGGGGGTCGGCGACCACCGACATCCGGCCGGCCATCATCTCGAACGGCGGTGCCAGTACGGTTCCGTTGCGCTTGACCAGCGCGTCCACGGTGGAGTCGACGTCGTCCACCGCGAAGTACGTCAGCCAGTGCGGCGGGACGCCGGGCCGGTCGTCCCCGAGCCGTGCGGCGCCGCCGACGCCCTTGCCGCCGATGTTCAGCGACCAGTAGTCCCCCTCGGCGCCCTCCATCGGCTGGATCTCGATGCCGAAGGACTCGCCGTAGAAGCCGGTGGCGCCGAGTACGTCGCTGGTGTTCAGCTCGTTCCAGATCAGCGTGCCCGGCTCGTTGACCAGCCCGGCGCCATGGAACTCGCCCGGCTGCCACACCCCGAACACCGCGCCCTGCGGGTCGGCCGCGATCAGCATCCGGCCGAGCCCGCCCACGTCCATCACCGGGGCCAGCAGGGTGCCGCCCGCCGAGACGATCGCGTCCTGGGTGGCCGGCGCGTCGGTGCTGGCCAGGTAGGTGGTCCAGACGGTCGGCGGCTCCGGCTGCCCCTCGGGCGCCATGGCGGGACCGATCCCGGCCACCGGCTTGCCCCGCAGCGTGCAGACGGCGTACCCGCCGAACTCACCCGGGCCGACCTCGCCCTGCCAGCCGAACAGGTCACGGTAGAAGTCCAGCGCGGCCTGCTGGTCCTGCGCCATCAAGTCGACCCAGCACGGGGTGCCGGTCGCGTACGGAGTAGTGATCTCGGGCATCTCAGGTTCTCCCTGCGCGCGAAAAAGTTCCCGGCGCCCACCTTTACCGCCCGCCGCGGATCCCGCCACCCGGGCCGCGCGGGGAAATTGCTTTCGTAGGCCGCCGGGCCCGGTGAGTGCGGCGATCGCGGACGATCTCCTCGTCGTCCACCGGCAGGGAGCGCACCCCGCTCGGCGGCCCGCAGCGCCGCGGCGGCGACGGAGTCCACGGTGTGAACCGGAGGGCACCCCGGCGTCGGGCGTCGAAGACGGGTCGTGGCAGTTCGCGGAGGCCAGGAGTCATCCTTCCGCAACGCCGTGATGAGCGTGGGGAGTCGCCAAATGATCTCCTGGCCGGAGGGGTGTGAGGCGTTGTCTCGGCGTTCTGGGCTTTGATGTCTTCGTGTGCCGGGTGTCGCAGGCACATGCGGGCATGGCGAGGGGCCGCGTGGACGGGGTCCTGGGCGGAGGCGTTTCTGCGGAGCGTGGTGAGGCGGGCGCAGGCGGGGAAGGAGCCGCAGCCGCGGTGGTGCCTCGGCGCGCGCTGACCGTGGTGTCGGCGGATGTCGACGACGCTGCCGGTGTCGGGGCGGTCTGGATCGTGTGGCGACCGGAATCACGACGGATGCGTGAGCACATCGCGCTCCTGGAGCGCTACGGCGAGCAGTGGCGGTACGTGGGGGGCGGCAGCGGCCCCGGAGACCGTCCTGTCGATGTCGATGTGCTTGACGTGAGTGGCGGCCGGAACACGTCCTCCCGCCTGTCGTCGAGGGTGCCGTGCGCGGGTCTTGTCGGCCGGGAAAACCCCCGTCCGGCTGTCAGGGCACGGTGATAGACAGCCGGGGTGGAGAAGACCCCGGAGCTTCCCGAGCTGTTGCGGCTGATCGACGGGCGGTCGGCTGCCTTCCGTGCCGCGGTCGGCTCCGCGCCCAGCCTCGACGTGCCGGTGCCGACCTGCCCCGAGTGGACGCTGTTCGATCTGGCGCAGCATCTGGGCCAGGGGCGCCGCTTCTGGGACGCCGCCGTCGCCACGGATCGCGGCTGCTGGACGTGGTGGGGGACGTCGCAGTCGCCGGGGACCTGCGCTGCCGTCGCCCGGCACCAGCTCCAGGAGGTCGCGGTCCACACCTACGACGCCCAACTCACCCTGGGTGCCCCGGAGCCCCTGCCGGACGAGGTGGCACTCGACGGTGTCGAGGAGTTCCTGTCCACCTGCTGCGCGACGACGGACGCCTGGCCGCACGAGCCCGCCGCCGTCGACTACCACGCCACCGAGGGCCGCTCCTGGCGCCTCAGCCTCTCGGCCGACGGCGCACGCACCGCCCGCCTCCCGGGGACCGGCACGATGCCCGAGGCCGACGCGTCCCTCCGGGGCACGGCCGGTGAACTGGTCCTGGCCCTGTACGGCCGTGTCCCGGTGGACTCCCTGAAGCTCGACGGCGAGCGCCGCATCTTCGACCAGCTCCTGGCCTGGGACCCGGCGTAGGCCCTGACGCCGCGCCACCTCGTGCGCCCGTGCTGTCACGCGGCGGCCAGCTCGCACCACACGTACTTGCCCCGGTTGCCGAATCTGGACAGCGGCTGCCAGCCCCACAGATCCGAACAGGCCCGCACCAGCGCCAGCCCCCGCCCCTCCTCCAGCTCCCCGAGCCCAGCCAACGGCGCGGGGGGCTCGGGCGGTTCGGGGTCCGCGTCCCACGCGCCGATCCGCAGGGTGCCGGGAGGTGACCAACGTACGCGCAGGGCAGCCGGCCCCTTTGTATGCCGTACGGCGTTGGAGACCAACTCGGTCGCGAGCAACTCGGCGACGTCGAGGAAGCGGACGAGTCCGTGCGCGGTGAGGACCAGCCGGAGGGTGTGACGGCTGACGGTGACGGCGCGGAGGTCGTTGGGGATGGTGAGGGTGTACTCCCAGGCTTCGGGCATGCGTCATCAACTCCGGTGGTTGTGGGGGAGTTTCACGCACGGTGGCATTGCCGCGGCCGTCGTGGCAGGACGGGGCGGTGCACTTCCGCTGCGTGTGCGGTGCGTCACTGACGGTACGGCTTTCATGTAAGACGGAGCAAGCCGATCGCGTAATCTGACTCCGAACGAGCCGCACCGGCGGGCATGTTGAACCGGGGAGCAATTGATGGTTCTGAGGCGCGAACCCACCGCACGCCAGATGCGCCTGGGGGTCGAGTTGCGCAGGCTCCGCGAGGCGGCGGGGCTCACCGCCATCGAGGCGGCGGCGCTGCTCGGTGTGAATCGGGTCCAGATCACCCAGATCGAATCCGGGCTATCGGGCGTGAGCGAACAGCGAGTGCGGCGCCTTGCGTCGCACTACGCGTGCACGGATAAGGAGTTCGTTGATTCCCTGGTGGCGGTGGCTACCGACCGTACGAGCGGATGGTGGGAGGAGTACCGAGGGCTGCTTCCCACCTCGTTCCTGGACCTGTCCGAACTGGAGCACCACGCCAGGTTTCAGCGCCACGTGGCAATCCTGTACGTACCAGGGCTGTTGCAGACCGAGGACTACTCGCGTGCTGTCTTCACTTCCAGGCTCCCGGAACTCACCAGTGAAGAGCTTGAGTTGCGCATCCATCACCGAAGGGCGCGCCAACAGTTCACCACCCCGTACGAAGCGGTGATCCATGAGGCGGCGCTTCGGATCAGGGTGAGCGACCGTGCCATCTCAAGGGCCCAACTCACCCGACTGCGCGAACTATCCGAAGCCGATCACATCACGGTGCGCGTCGTCCCTTTCGACTTGGATGGCTTTGCGAGGGCGTCCAGCACGATGACGTACCTGGGCGGCCCCCTGCCCAAGCTGGACACGGTGGTTCGTGACGCGCTGCACGGCACGGCGTTCATCGATTCGGAGGCCCAACTCGACACCTATCGAACGAGCTTCCGTAAGGTGGAGGAGGCGTCACTCAACCCCGAACAGTCGCGCGAATTCATCCACAGGCTGGCGAAGGAGCTGTGAGGAACCCCATGGATAACTGGCGGAAGTCGTCCTACTCGGGCCCGGGGGATGGCAACGAGTGCGTGGAAATAGCCACCACCCCCACCCACACAGCGGTCCGCGACTCAAAGGCCCCGGCCCGCGCCGCACTGACCTTCCCGGCCGGGGCCTTCACCACCTTCATCGACGACCTCAAGACGTCCGGCTGGCGGAAGTCGTCCTACTCCGGCGAGGGCGACGGCGACAACTGCGTGGAGATAGCCACCACCTCCACCCACACAGCCGTCCGCGACTCCAAGACCCCCGCTCGCGCCACCCTCTCCTTCCCCACCTCCGCCTTCGCGGCCTTCCTTGACGCCCTGAAGAAGCACCCCCACCCGTAAACTCCCGGCGTGGCATTCATGAGCACCCCGCACTGCTGCTTCCTCTGATCGGAAGGCGCTGAGGGCGAGGCCGGACGGCGTCGCCCTCCTTGGTGTGCCTGTTGTGCCGGTTTCCGCATGCGCGACAGGCACGGTCCCTTCCCTTCGGCTCTGCCAGGAGTGCCTCGTGCCCGTGTTGCTTCCCCCTGCCCTCGGACTCTTCCTCGACGTGCTGCGCTGCCCGACGTGCCGCGTGCGCCGTCTGCGCCCCGAACCCGGCGCACTGCGCTGTGCGGTGGGCCATACCTTCGACATCGCCCGGCACGGCTATGCCGGCCTCCTGACGGGCAGCCGGGCCATCAGCGGCGACGACGGGGCCATGGTCCGGGCCCGGGACCGCTTCCTGGCCACCGGCGGGTACGCCCGCATCCGGCAGGCCGTTGCCCGCCTGGCGGCCGACTCGGCCCCTCGGCGGGGCACGGTCCTGGACGTCGGGTGCGGAACGGGCTACTACCTGGCCGGCGTTCTGGACCAGGTGCCCGGCGCCCACGGCCTGGGCCTGGACACGTCGGTGCGCGCGCTTCGCTCGGCGGCCCGGGCCCACGACCGAGGCGCCGCCGTCGCCTGGGACGTCTTCCGTCGCTTCCCGCTCGCCGACGGGGCGGCCGACGTGGTGCTCGACGTGTTCGCCCCGCGCAATCCGGCCGAGTTCCGCCGGGTGCTCCGCCCGACCGGCCGGCTGATCGTGGTCCGTCCCACCGTGCGGCACCTGGCCGAGCTGTACCGCCGGGTGCCCGGAACGATCACCGTCGACCCGGCCAAGGAGCAGCGCCTGCACCGGGCGATGGCCCCCTGCTTCGAGGCCGTCGTCACGGAGCGGGTCGAGTACCCCATGGTGCTGTCCGGGCGGCAGGTCCTGGACCTGGTGGGGATGACGCCGAGCGCACGGCATGTGAGCGGTGCGGACCTGACCGGGGACGGCCTCCTGCCGGACCGGGTCACCGTCTCCGTACTGGCCACCGCCTACCGGCCCCGGTGACCACGACGGGCGCCCGTGCCCGCTGGACCGTGCCGGCGGCGTGATCAGCGCCCACACGTAACCGCCGACGGCCGCCGCCCCTGTCAGTCCCCACCGGTACCGTCGGATCATGGCTCAGCAGACGGGGACCCCCACCGGTGAACGACGACTCGCCACCGTCGAAGGCGTGCTCGAACGCATCACGTACGCCAATGAAGACAACGGCTACACCGTCGCCCGTGTCGACACCGGCAGAGGCGCCGGTGACCTTCTCACCGTCGTCGGCGCGCTGCTCGGCGCGCAGGTGGGGGAGTCGCTGCGGATGGAGGGGTACTGGGGGTCGCACCCCCAGTACGGCAAGCAGTTCACCGTGGAGAACTACACGACCGTGCTGCCGGCCACCGTGCAGGGCATACGGCGTTACCTCGGCTCGGGTCTCGTCAAGGGCATCGGGCCGGTCTTCGCCGACCGGATCACCCAGCACTTCGGGATGGACACGCTCCGGATCATCGAGGAGGAGCCGAAGCGGCTGATCGAGGTGCCCGGGCTCGGGCCGAAGAGGACCAAGAAGATCGCCGACGCCTGGGAGGAGCAGAAGGCGATCAAGGAGGTGATGCTGTTCCTCCAGACCGTCGAGGTGTCCACGTCCATCGCCGTGCGTATCTACAAGAAGTACGGCGACGCCTCGATCTCCGTCGTGAAGAACCAGCCCTACCGGCTCGCCGCCGACGTCTGGGGCATCGGGTTCCTCACCGCCGACAAGATCGCCCAGTCCGTCGGGATTCCCCATGACAGTCCGGAGCGGGTGAAGGCGGGGTTGCAGTACGCCCTGTCGCAGTCCGCCGACCAGGGGCACTGCTATCTCCCCGAGGAGCGGCTGATCGCCGACGCGGTCAAGCTGCTCCAGGTCGACACCGGGCTCGTCATCGACTGCCTGGCCGAGCTGGCCGCACCGCCCGAGGACGGGGAGGACCCGGGTGTCGTACGGGAGAAGCTGCCCGGGTCCGCCCCCGACGCCGAACCCGTCACCGCCGTCTACCTCGTTCCCTTCCACCGGGCCGAAGTGGCGCTCGCGGCGCAGCTGTTGCGGCTGCTGCGCACCGGCGACGACCGGATGCCGTCGTTCAAGGACGTCGCCTGGGACAAGGCGCTCGCCTGGCTGAAGGACCGGACCGGTGCCGACCTGGCCCCCGAGCAGGAGGCCGCCGTCAGGCTCGCGCTGACCGAGAAGGTCGCCGTGCTGACCGGCGGGCCGGGCTGCGGCAAGTCGTTCACCGTCAGGTCGATCGTGGAGCTGGCGCGGGCCAGGCGAGCCAAGGTGGTGCTCGCCGCCCCCACCGGCCGTGCCGCCAAGCGGCTCGCCGAGCTGACCGGCGCCGAGGCCTCCACCGTGCACCGCCTGCTGGAGCTGAAGCCCGGCGGTGACGCCGCCTACGACCGGGACCGGCCGCTGGACGCCGACCTGGTCGTGGTCGACGAGGCGTCGATGCTGGATCTGCTGCTCGCCAACAAGCTGGTGAAGGCCGTACCGCCCGGTGCGCACCTGCTGTTCGTCGGGGACGTCGACCAGTTGCCCAGCGTCGGGGCGGGCGAGGTGCTGCGGGATCTGCTCGCCGAGGACAGTCCCCTCCCCGCCGTCCGTCTCACCCGTGTCTTCCGGCAGGCCCAGCAGTCGGGGGTGGTGACCAACGCGCACCGGATCAACGCGGGGCAACAGCCGGTCACCGACGGCATGAACGACTTCTTCCTCTTCGTGGAGGACGAGACGGAGGAGGCGGGCAGGCTCACCGTCGACGTCGCCGCCCGCCGGATTCCGGCCAGGTTCGGGCTCGATCCACGGCGGGACGTGCAGGTGCTCGCGCCCATGCACCGGGGGCCGGCCGGCGCGGGCGTGCTCAACGGTCTGTTGCAGCAGGCCATCACGCCCGGCCGGCCCGACCTCGCCGAGAAGCGGTTCGGCGGCCGGGTCTTCCGGGTCGGCGACAAGGTCACCCAGATTCGCAACAACTACGAGAAGGGCAAGAACGGGGTCTTCAACGGCACCGTGGGCGTGGTCACCTCGCTCGACCCGGTCGACCAGCGCCTCACGGTGCTGACCGACGAGGACGAGGAGGTTCCGTACGAGTTCGACGAACTGGACGAACTGGCCCACGCCTACGCGGTGACCATCCACCGTTCACAGGGAAGTGAATATCCCGCCGTGGTGATCCCGGTCACCACCGGTGCCTGGATGATGCTCCAACGGAACCTCATCTACACGGCGGTCACCCGGGCCAAGCAGCTGGTCGTCCTCGTCGGTTCACGCAAGGCGATCGGTCAGGCGGTGCGCACGGTGTCGGCGGGCCGGCGCTGTACGGCACTGGACTTCCGGCTCCGGGGCGGCTCGTGGACGGGCCACGGGCGGCTTGTGGAGGGCCCCTTCGGGGTTATCACAAAAAATGATCGATCAAATGAGTCGTGAAGGTCACAGAGCACTTCCAGATGGGGAAACAAGGGGGCAGGATGAGCAGGTTGGCGGCACTGAGTGCCGTCGATGGGCCTAATGGTCGACCCCGAGTGCACTCTCCTGAGCCAAATGGGGGATGGTAGAGACAGTCAGGGCACCTCGAAGATGAGGCACTACGTCGGTGAGGGAAGACGTGAGCGACAACTCTGTAGTACTGCGGTACGGCGACGGCGGCGAGTACACCTACCCGGTGGTCGACAGCACCGTCGGCGACAAGGGCTTCGACATCGGGAAGCTCCGCGCCCAGACCGGTCTGGTGACCCTGGACAGCGGATACGGCAACACTGCCGCCTACAAATCTGCCATTACTTACCTCGACGGCGAGGCGGGCATCCTTCGGTACCGCGGCTATCCGATCGAGCAGCTGGCGGAGCGCTCCACCTTCCTGGAGGTGGCGTATCTGCTGATCAACGGTGAGCTGCCGACGGTGGACGAGCTCACCACGTTCAAGAACGAGATCACGCGGCACACCCTGCTGCACGAGGACGTCAAGAACTTCTACCGGGGCTTCCCGCGCGACGCCCACCCGATGGCCATGCTGTCGTCGGTCGTTTCGGCGCTGTCCACCTTCTACCAGGACAGCCACAACCCGTTCGACGCGAAGCAGCGCGACCTCTCCACCATCCGGCTGCTCGCCAAGCTTCCGACGATCGCCGCGTACGCGTACAAGAAGTCGGTCGGCCACCCGTTCGTCTACCCGCGCAACGACCTCTCCTACGTGGAGAACTTCCTGCGCATGACGTTCTCGGTACCGGCGCAGGACTACGAGCTGGACCCGGTCGTCGTCTCGGCGCTCGACAAGCTGCTGATCCTGCACGCCGACCACGAGCAGAACTGTTCGACGTCGACGGTCCGTCTGGTCGGCTCGTCGCAGGCGAACATGTTCGCGTCGATCTCCGCCGGCATCTCCGCCCTGTGGGGCCCCCTGCACGGCGGCGCCAACCAGTCCGTGCTGGAGATGCTCGAGGGCATCCAGGCCAACGGCGGTGACGTCGACTCCTTCATCCGCAAGGTGAAGAACAAGGAGGACGGCGTCCGTCTGATGGGCTTCGGCCACCGGGTCTACAAGTCCTTCGACCCGCGCGCCAAGATCATCAAGTCCGCCGCGCACGACGTCCTCTCGGCGCTCGGCAAGTCCGACGAGCTGCTGGACATCGCGCTGAAGCTGGAGGAGCACGCGCTCTCCGACGACTACTTCGTCTCGCGCAACCTCTACCCGAACGTCGACTTCTACACCGGCCTGATCTACCGCGCCATGGGCTTCCCGACCGAGATGTTCACGGTCCTGTTCGCCCTCGGCCGGCTGCCGGGCTGGATCGCCCAGTGGCAGGAAATGATCAAGGAGCCGGGCTCCCGCATCGGTCGCCCGCGCCAGATCTACACGGGTGTCGTCGAGCGCGACTTCGTGCCGGTCGAGGAGCGCTGACACCAGCCGGTCAGGGGGCGCCGTCTTCATCGGTGCCCCCGCCGCACGGGCACAGCGGCACAGCGGCACGGGCACAGCCGTACCGGCACAGCGGGAAACCGCAGGCATACGCATAACAGAAGGCGCCCTGGAGCGCCGGTCCCCCCACGGGCCGGCGACCAGGGCGCCTTCCCGTGTCCCGGTGCGGATTCCCCCCACGGGATCCGGCCGGGCGCTCGGTATGGCAGCGCCTGAATTCGCTGCTTTGAGCACAACGAGCAGAACTCGCCGTACTACATGCCGTACTCCAGTGATGCGGTGCGATCTGCCGGGACCCGTACCGCACGAGAGGGCCGCTCAAAGCTTCCCGTCGTACGTGTCCCGGCAACGCATCTCTGAGGAAGTCCCCCAAGACATCCTCAGATGCCAGGTCAACGCCCCCCAAGACGCTGGTCTGACATCGCCAACTTAGACCTTCGAACCCCTTCGATGGTTACGTTCGCATCACTGTGATCTGCGTCTCTTGCATATGTCCGTTAGATGCGCAAGAGCCCCGATACGGCGATCGGAACTCAAGCGTAAGGATGATGCACGAGCCTTGTGAAGAGCTTATGTGAGGTGCGCGTTGGACTCCAGGGGGACTTCCGCATCCGCTGCCGCGAACCGGCGGTAACTTTCAGCGGAAGGTGCGCAGCCGCAGGCTGTTGGTCACCACGAACACCGACGAGAAGGCCATCGCGGCCCCCGCGATCATCGGATTGAGCAGCCCGGCGGCGGCCAGGGGGAGCGCGGCCACGTTGTAGCCGAAGGCCCACACGAGGTTGCCCTTGATGGTGGCGAGGGTCCGCCGGGAGAGCCGGATCGCGTCCGCCGCCGCCCGCAGATCGCCGCGCACCAGGGTCAGATCGCCGGCCTCGATCGCCGCGTCCGTCCCCGTGCCCATCGCGAGCCCCAGGTCGGCGGTGGCCAGCGCGGCCGCGTCGTTGACGCCGTCGCCGACCATGGCGACCGTGCGCCCCTCGCGCTGCAGCCGTCGTACGACGTCCACCTTCTCCTCGGGCAGCACCTCGGCGACGACCTCGCCGATCCCGGTCGCCCGGGCGACCGACTCGGCCACCGCCCGGTTGTCCCCGGTCAGCAGCACCGGCGTCAGTCCGAGGGCGCGCAGTGCGCGCACCGCCTCGGAGCTGGTCTCCCTGACCGTGTCCGCGACGGCGAGGACACCGCGGGCCCGGCCGTCCCAGCCGACCAGGACGGCCGTACGGCCCTCCTCCTCGGCCCGGGAGCGGGCGGCGGTCAACTCCTCCGGTACGACGTCGAAGAGGCGCCCCACGGCCACCTCGTGGCCGTCCACGCGACCGCGCACGCCCCGTCCGGGAACGTTCTCGAACTGCTCGGCCGCGGGCAGGGTCCCGACCCGCTCCTCGGCCCCCGCCGCGACCGCCCGCGCCACCGGATGCTCCGAGGCGTGTTCGAGGGCGCCCGCGAGCCGCAGCACCTCGTCCTTGTCGGCGCCGTCGGCGACGTACACCTCCTGGAGGCTCATCCGCCCGGTGGTCACCGTCCCGGTCTTGTCGAGGACGACGGTGTCGACCCGGCGCGTGGACTCCAGCACCTCCGGGCCCTTGATGAGGATGCCGAGCTGCGCGCCCCGCCCGGTGCCGACCATCAGCGCGGTCGGCGTCGCCAGGCCCAGGGCGCACGGGCAGGCGATGATCAGCACGGCTACGGCGGCGGTGAACGCGGCGGCCGTGTCACCGGTGACGCCGAGCCAGACCCCGAAGGTCGCGAGCGCGATCAGGATGACGGCGGGGACGAAGACGGCGGAGATCCGGTCGGCGAGCCGCTGCACCTCGGCCTTGCCGTTCTGCGCGTCCTCCACCAGCCTCGCCATCCGCGCGAGCTGGGTGTCGGCCCCGACCCGGCCGGCCTCGACGACCAGCCGCCCGCCCGCGTTCACGGTGGCCCCGGTGACGGCGTCGCCCACGGTCACGTCCACCGGCACGGACTCGCCGGTCAGCATCGACGCGTCCACCGCCGAGGCGCCCTCGACCACGGTCCCGTCGGTCGCGATCTTCTCCCCGGGCCGTACGACGAACCGGTCGCCGACCACCAGCGACGCCACCGGAACCCGCACCTCGCGCCCGGCCCGCAGCACCGCCACGTCCTTGGCGCCCAGCTCCATCAGCGCCCGCAGGGCCGCTCCCGCCCGCCGCTTGGAGCGGGCCTCCAGATAGCGGCCGAGCAGGATCAGCGCGACGACCCCGGAGGCGACTTCGAGGTAGATCGAGGACGCGCCCCCCATACCGCCGTCCGCCCGGGAGACGGTGAACCGGAACTCGTCGTGCATGCCGGGTATGCCCGCGTCGCCGAAGAACAGCGCCCACAGCGACCAGCCGAACGCGGCCAGCGTGCCGACGGAGACCAGGGTGTCCATGGTGGCCGCGCCATGCCGGGCGTTGGCCCAGGCGGCCCGGTGGAACGGCAGGCCGCCCCAGACGACGACCGGCGCCGCGAGCGTCAGGGACAGCCACTGCCAGTTGTCGAACTGCCACGCCGGAACCATGGCGAGCAGCACCACCGGCGCGGCCAGCAGGGCGGAGACGAGCAGGCGATGGCGGAGGGCGGCGAGTTCGGGATCCCGCTCGGCCCGGGCCTGCGGTTCCGGTTCCCGGGCCGGCTCCGGCGGCGCGGGCTCCTCGGCGGTGTACCCGGTCCTCTCGACCGTGGCGATCAGGTCGGCGACCTGAACCCCCCCGGGGTATGTGACCTTGGCTTTCTCGGTCGCGTAGTTCACGGTGGCGGTGACGCCGTCCATCCGGTTGAGCTTCTTCTCGACCCGGGCGGCGCAGGAGGCGCAGGTCATACCGCCGATGAGGAGTTCGACCTCGGCCGTCGGGCCGACGGCCGGCCCGGCTATCTGTGTCTCTGCGGTGGTGGTGCTGGTCATGTCCGGACTCCAGACAACGGACCGGACCGCGCGGATCCAGTATCAGCTGGTCGGCGCCGCCCGGCGGAGAGATGCGTTTCCGTCGTACGTACTGCTGGTGCTGCTCGTGCCGGCCGGCGCTGCTCCGACGTCAGACGCGGCCGACGAGCTCGAAACCCGCCTCGTCGACGGCGGCGCGGACCGCCTCGTCGTCGAGCGGGGCCGTGGAGACGACCGTGACCTCACCGCTGGCCGCGACGGCCTTCACCGAGCCGACGCCGGGCAGCCCGGAGATCTCGGCGGAGACGGAACCCTCGCAGTGTCCGCAGCTCATGCCGGTCACCTTGTAGACGGCGGTCACGGAACCCGGGGTGTCGGTCTGGGCGGTCATGTCGTTCTCCTCGTGGAGGCGGGTGGGGCCGGTGGGGGCCGCGAGGGAACCCCACTGTTCTCACACTATACCCCTAGGGGGTATTTCTCCAAGAGGGGCCCCGGCGCGCCAGCGAGCGCACCCAGGCGATGCCGAGCAGCGAGACGAGCACCAGCAGACCGACCGAGAAGAGGGTGAAGAGGTGCTCCTGTGTCGTGGTGGGGCGCGGGATGTACCCCTCGGCGAACAGCCGCCGGTCCAGTCCGGTACCCGCCAGTTGCGCCACCAGCCAGATCGCGATGCCGTGCGTGGAGTCCCACAGGGCGTGCAGCAGGGCGACGCCGAGGCAGGTGCCCACGACCGGGGAGGTGAGGCGGAAGCGGCCGTTCGGGCGGCGGCAGGAGAGCAGGACACCGCCCGTGATCGCCGTCCACAGGCCGTGCCCGAAGGGGGTCGGCACCCCGCGCAGTATCTCCGTCTCGATCAGCGCCCGCAGGTCGATGCCCTCGGTGGAGACCGCCGCGTTGAAGGCGTAACCGGCGCTCTCCAGGGCCGCGAAGCCGAAGCCGACGGCGGCGCCGAGCACCAGCCCGGCCCGCATGCCCCGGATCCCGGGCAGTCGGCGCAGCACGAACATCAGCGCGCCCAGCTTCACCGCCTCCTCGATCAGGCCGACGGCGAGGAACATCCCCCAGGAGGGGCGGACGAGGTAGGACTCCATCACCGAGGCGCCCAGCACCCCGAGCGTGCCGCCGGTCAGGAAGCAGCCGAGGATCGCGCTGACGCCGAGGTCGCGGCCGTGCCGCTCGTACGCCCACAGCACGAAGGCGACCGGGACGAGAAAGCTGCCGAGCAGGATGAGCGTCGGCAGCAGCGTGGTGTTCTTCGTCGCGTACGTCACCACCGCCGTCAGCGCCCACAGGGCGAGCCCGCCGCCGAGGCAGCGCTTCCACAGGCCGGTGCGGATCCGGGGGTACGGCGGTGGCGGCTGCTGCGGACCGGGGATGCGGGCCTGCGGCCGACGGGGCGGCGGAGAGTGGGTCACGGCGGGGTCCCCCTGGGTGCTCCTGCGGGCGCGGGCGCGGGCGCGGGTGCGGGCGCGGGTGGCGGATCGGGACTGGGGCGCTTACCCGCACTTTAGGCATATGTGCTGAATGTCGCAGTCCAAAGAGGGCGTTGGGAGGAACCCCGGCCCCGGAGATGCCCCGCACGGCGCGGACCCGGCGAAGGCGGTCGACAGGCGCCCCGACGCGCACGGAGCCGTGCTGACATGCGGCTCAGTCGCCCACCCGGCGCCCCCGTGGTCGCCGTCCCGCCGCCGCTGACCGCGGCAGCGGATCGGGGCGGCGGATCGGGGCGGCGGATCGGGGCGGCGGATCGGGGCGCGACCGGACGCGGCGGGCCGGAACCGGCGGCTCTGCTGTCTGTCCGGCGGCCGTGTGGCCGTCCTCCCGTTGCCGCTGACCGCGGCGGCGGATCGGGGCGCGACCGGACGCGGCGGGCCGGAACCGGCGGCTCTGCTGTCTGTCCGGCGGCCGTGTGGCCGTCCTCCCGTTGCCGCTGAAC
>NZ_JBEZKI010000025.1:186633-193231 GCF_040651615.1 Streptomyces sp. NPDC048417
CGAACACGGCGGCGATCGGGGCGCCACCGGACGCGGCGGGCCGGAACCGGCGCTGCACCGCGGCCCCGTGCCGTCTAGCCTTCGCGCAGCCCCCGAAAGGAGCACCCGCGCATGCGAGCAGTCGTCTACGACCACTACGGCAGCCCCGCCGAGGTACGGGACGTGCCGGACCCCCGGCCGGCCCCGCACGGAGTGGTGGTCCGGGTCGAGGCCACCGGGCTGTGCCGGAGCGACTGGCACGGCTGGGCGGGCCACGACCCGGACATCACGCTTCCGCACGTGCCCGGCCATGAACTCGCCGGTGTGGTCGAGGAGGTCGGCGCCGCGGTGACCGGCCGTCGCCCCGGCGACCGGGTCACCGTCCCCTTCGTCTGCGCCTGCGGCGGCTGTCCGTCCTGCGCCGCCGGCGACCAGCAGGTCTGCGAACGCCAGACCCAGCCCGGCTTCACGCACTGGGGCTCCTTCGCCCAGTACGTGGCCCTGGACCACGCCGACGTGAACCTGGTGGCGATCCCGGAGAGCATGGCGTACGCGACGGCCGCCGCCCTGGGCTGCCGCTTCGCGACGGCGTTCCGCGCGGTGGTGCAGCGGGGCAGGGTCGCGGCGGGGGAGTGGGTGTCGGTGTACGGCTGCGGAGGCGTGGGCCTGTCGGCGGTGATGATCGCGGCGGCGGCCGGGGCGCGGGTGGTCGCGGTCGACGTGTCGCCCCAAGCCCTGGACCTGGCAAGGAGGTTCGGCGCGGCGCACTGCGTGGACGCGGCGGCCGGCGGCGACCCGGCGGCGGCGGTCCGTGAGCTGACCGCGGGCGGCAGCCACCTCTCCCTGGACGCCCTCGGCTCACCGCCCACCGCCGCCGCTTCGGTCAACTCCCTGCGCCGCCGCGGCCGTCACGTCCAGGTGGGCCTGCTGCCGTCCCCGGACGGCACCACCCCCGTACCCCTGGCCCGCGCGCTCGCGCTGGAACTGGAACTCCTCGGCAGCCACGGCATGGCGGCGCACGCCTACCCCGCCATGCTCGAACTGGTCCGCGCGGGCACCCTCCGCCCCGACCTGCTGGTGACCTCGACGATCACCCTGGACGCGGCCCCGCAGGCGCTGGCGGCGATGGGCGGGACGCCGGCGGCTGGGGTGACGGTCATCGAGCCGTGGGCCTGAGCGTCCCGCCGGGCGCGGGTCAGGCGTCTCCGCGGTTTCTGTTGCCCGGCCGGGAGGCGACCCAGGCACGGACCGTGTCGGCGTACCAGTAGGGCTTGCCGCGCTCGACGTGGTCGGGCGGTGGGAGCAGCCCGTGCTTGCGGTAGGAGCGGACGGTGTCGGGCTGCACCCGGATGTGCGCCGCGATCTCCTTGTAGGACCAGAGCCGTCGGTCGGTCATGAGGATGCACCTCCCTGCGCGCACCGCGGGGGCGACCGGAGTCGGTCGTCGGGGGAGCCGGGCGCTGCGCTGGCGATCACAAAGCCTGTGCCCCGTCAACGACGGAGAGTGACTGTGGGCAAGCGGCTGTGGGCCGGGTGTGACAGAGGACCCGCGTAGGTGCGACATGTGTGACACAAGAGGGGTGTTTGTGACACAGCTGGGGCACAGGTGCGCGGGCGTGTGTCGGCGGGGCGCGTTGACACGCGTGGCGGCGGCGGTCGCGGGCCGGAACCGCCGTGCCGGGTCCGGTCCGTCGGCGCGGTCTCGTCCGAATGTCTGGACAAACCATTGACACGACCTCCTGTCCGGGACTACAAACCGGGGGAGAGCCGTGACGAAGGGAAACCGATGGCGTACGACCTGATCACCATGGGACGGATCGGGGTGGATCTCTATCCGCTCCAGACCGGTGTCCCGCTCGCCCAGGTGTCGTCCTTCGGCAAGTTCCTCGGCGGGTCGGCGACGAACGTGGCCGTGGCGGCCGCCCGCCTCGGCCGGAACACCGCCGTCATCACCCGCACCGGTCAGGACGCCTTCGGCGCCTACCTGCACGAGGCGCTGCGCGACTTCGGGGTGGACGACCGCTGGGTCACCGCCGTGCCCGGACTGAACACCCCGGTCACCTTCTGCGAGGTCTTCCCGCCGGACGACTTCCCGCTGTACTTCTACCGGCAGCCCAAGGCCCCGGACCTGGAGATCGACGCCCACGACCTGGACCTCGACGCCGTCCGGGACGCCCGCATCTTCTGGGTCACCGGCACCGGCCTGAGCGAGGAGCCGAGCCGTACGGCGACCCTCGCGGCCCTCGCCCACCGCGCCAAGGCCGGGACCACCGTCTTCGACCTCGACTGGCGGCCGATGTTCTGGAGCGACCCGGACGCCGCCCGCCCCTTCTACACCGAGGCCCTCAAGCACACCACCGTCGCCGTCGGCAACCTCGACGAGGTCGAGGTGGCGACCGGCGTGCGCGAGCCGCAGGCCGCAGCCCAGGCCCTGCTCGACGCCGGGGTCGAGATCGCCGTCGTCAAGCAGGGGCCCAAGGGCGTCCTCGCCGTCAACCGGGACGGCGCCTTTGCCGAAGTACCGCCGCTGCCGGTGAACGTCCTCAACGGGCTCGGGGCCGGTGACGCCTTCGGCGGTTCCCTCTGCCACGGCCTCCTCGAAGGCTGGGACCTGGAGAAGATCATGCGGCACGCCAACGCGGCCGGCGCCATCGTGGCCTCCCGCCTGGAGTGCTCCTCCGCCATGCCGACCGGCGAAGAGATCACGGCCGCGCTCGCCGCCGGAGCGGTGCTGTGAGGGCCGGCCGCGTCGTGGGCGCGCACCACGACACCGCACCCCCCGCCAAGCAGCCGGGCGTGGACATCGCGGCCCTGGTCCACACCCGCACCCACCACCCCGAGGCCATCGCCGAGGCGGCCGCGCGAAGAACCCGCCGTCCGCTCCTCGACGAGGACGGCAGGCTGATGATCGTCGCCGCCGACCACCCGGCCCGCGGTGCCCTCGGCGTGGGCGGCGACAAGCTCGCCATGGCCAACCGGGCGGAACTGCTGGAGCGGCTCTGCCTGGCGCTGTCCCGGCCCGGCGTCGACGGCGTCCTCGCCACCGCCGACATCCTCGACGACCTGCTGCTGCTCGGCGTCCTCGACGGCAAGGTCGTCATGGGCTCGATGAACCGCGGCGGACTGCAGGGCGCCCGCTTCGAACTCGACGACCGGTTCACCGGGCACCGCGCCGAGGACATACAGCGCCTCGGGTTCGACGCCGGCAAGCTGCTGCTGCGGATCGACTACGACGACCCGGGCTCGCTGACCACCCTGGAGTCCACCGCCCGCGCCATCGACGACATGGCCGCGCGCCGGCTCCCGGTCTTCGTCGAGCCGTTCATCAGCAGCCGCACCCCCGAGGGCAAGGTCAGAAACGACCTGTCCGCCGAGGCGGTCACCCGGTCCATCGCCATCGCCTCGGGCCTCGGCGGGAGTTCGGCCTACACCTGGCTGAAGCTCCCGGTCACCGAGAACCCCGACGACATGGCCCAGGTCATGGAGACGTCCACCCTGCCCGCCGTGCTGCTGGGCGGCGAGGTCGGCGATGACCAGGACGGCGCCTACGAGAAGTGGCGCAGCGCCCTCCAACTCCCCACCGTGCGCGGCCTGGTGGTCGGCCGCTCGCTGCTGTACCCGGCGGACGGCGACGTGGCCGCCGCCGTGGACACCGCCGTAGGACTGCTGTGAGGCCCTGATGACGACGAACGAGCTGTACCTGGGCAAGGGTTCGACCGCGAACGCACAGTACGTGCTCGACGTCGACCCGAAGCGGGCCGGCTGGTCGCACAGCAGTCTGCGGATCGTCGAACTGGCGCCTGGCGGCAGCCACTTGTTCACCACGGGGGACAGTGAGTGGATCGTGCTTCCACTGGCAGGCGGTTGTACGGTGCAAACGGAGGGAACAGAGTTCCAGATCCTGGGCCGGGAGAGCGTGTTCGCCGGAGTCTCCGACTTCGTCTACGTGCCCCGGGACGCCCAGGTCCAGATCGCCTCCGGCGCGGGAGGCCGCTTCGCCCTGGCAGGAGCGAAGTGCGAGCGACGACTCCCCGCCCGCTACGGCCCCGCGCCGGAGGTCCCCGTCGAAGACCGCGGCAGCGGCACCAGCGCCCGCCGGGTGCGCAACTTCGCCTCCGCGGACGCCTTCGACTGCGACAAGCTGATCGCCGTCGAGGTGATCACCCCCGGCGGCAACTGGTCCTCGTACCCGGCGCACAAGCACGACGAGAACCGGCCCGGCGAGGAGTCGGAGCTGGAGGAGATCTACTACTTCGAGATCGACGGACCGAACGGTTTCGGCTATCAGCGCGTATTCCCCTCCCGTGAGGGCGGTACGGACGTCCTCGCCGAGGTCCGCTCCGGCGACGTCGTGCTGGTCCCCGACGGATGGCACGGCCCGTCGATCGCGCAGCCCGGGCACGACATGTACTACCTGAACGTCATGGCGGGGCCGGGTGAGACGCGGGAGTGGCGGATCTGCTTCCACCCGGACCACGTCGGCAGTAAAGAGGGGTATCGATGACGATACGGCTCACCGTCGCGCAAGCGCTTGTCCGCTTCCTCGCCGCCCAGTACACCGAACGGGACGGCGAGCGCCGCCGCCTGATCGGCGCCACCTGGGGCATCTTCGGCCACGGCAACGTGGCCGGCCTCGGCCAGGCACTCCTGGAACACGCGGACGAGATGCCGTACCACCAGGGCCGCAACGAACAGGCCATGGTGCACGCGGCCGTCGGCTACGCGCGTCAGTCGAACCGTCTCGCCACGCACGCCGTCACCACCTCCATCGGCCCCGGCGCCACCAACCTGGTCACCGGCGCCGCCCTCGCGACGATCAACCACCTCCCGGTCCTGCTGCTGCCCGGCGACGTCTTCGCGACCCGCCCCGCCGACCCGGTCCTCCAGCAGCTCGAAGTCCCGCACGCCGCCGACGTGTCGGTCAACGACACGCTGCGCCCGGTGTCGAGGTTCTTCGACCGGATCAACCGCCCCGAGCAGCTGATCCCCTCGGCCCTCGCCGCCATGCGGGTGCTCACCGACCCCGTCGACACCGGCGCCGTGACCCTCGCCCTCCCGCAGGACGTCCAGGCCGAGGCGTACGACTGGCCCGAGGAGTTCTTCGCGGAGCGGGTGTGGACGGTACGACGGCCGGGCGCCGATCCGATCGAACTCGCCGCCGCCGTACGGGCGATCAGGAGCGCCCGCCGCCCCCTGGTCATCGCGGGCGGCGGGGTCCACCACAGCCGCGCCGAAGCCGGCCTCGCCGAGTTCGCCGAGGCCACCCGCATCCCGGTCGCGTCCACGCAGGCCGGCAAGGGCTCGCTGCGCTGGGACCACCCGCAGGACGTCGGCGGCGTCGGCCACACCGGCACCGCCACCGCCGACGAACTCGCCCGCACCGCCGACCTGGTGATCGGCGTCGGCACCCGCTACACCGACTTCACCACCGCCTCCGGCACCCTCTTCGAGAACCCGGACGTCCGCTTCCTCAACCTCAACATCGCGCCCCACGACGGCCACAAGCTCGCCGGCCTGCCCCTGATCGCCGACGCCCGCGGCGGCCTCGCCGAACTGACCGAGGCGCTGGCCCTGCACGACCACCGCGTGGCCGACTCCTACGTCACCGAGTACACCGAGGACAAGGAGCGCTGGGAACAGCGCGTCGACGCCTGCTACGAGGCCGAGGAACCGGACATCCGGCCGACCCAGCCGCAGGTCCTCGGCGCCCTGGACGCCCTCGTCGACGAGACGGACGTGGTGATCAACGCGGCCGGCTCGCTCCCCGGCGACCTGCACCGGATGTGGCGGACCCGCTCGCAGGACCAGTACCACCTGGAGTACGGCTACTCGTGCATGGGCTACGAGATCCCGGCCGCCATCGGGGTGAAACTCGCGGCGCCGGAGCGCAACGTCTGGGCGCTGGTCGGCGACGGCACGTATCTGATGATGCCGACCGAGATCGTCACCGCTGTGCAGGAGGGAATCGCCATCAAGGTGCTGCTGGTGCAGAACCACGGCTACGCCTCCATCGGCGGACTCTCCGAGTCGGTGGGCGGCGAGCGGTTCGGCACCGCCTACCGCTACCCCTCGGCGGACGGTACCTTCACCGGCGCCCCGCTCCCCGTCGACCTGGCCGCCAACGCGGCCAGCCTCGGCATGCGCGTCCTGCGCGCCAAGACCGTCCGTGACCTGCGCTCGGCGCTCGCCGAGGCGCGGGCCGCCGACACTCCCACATGTGTCTACGTGGAGACCGAAACGGCCGACACTGTGTCGGGCCCGCCTCCCGCGCAGGCCTGGTGGGATGTACCTGTGGCCGCGACCGCGACCCGCTCGTCCGCGGTCAAGGCACGTGAGCTGTACGAACGGCACGTCTCGACCCGACGCCGCCATCTGTGAAGGAGTAACCGGTCATGACGAAGATCGTCAACCACTGGATCGGCGGCAAGTCCGTCGACGGCACGTCGGGCAATTTCGGGCCGGTCACCGACCCGGCCACCGGCGCGGTCACCACGAAGGTCGCGTTCGCGTCGGTCGACGAGGTCGACGCGGCGGTAGCGGCCGCCAAGGACGCCTACGCGACCTGGGGTCAGTCGTCGCTGGCCAAGCGGACGGAGATCCTGTTCCGGTTCCGGGCTCT